>JBFZBV010000071.1:0-7232 GCA_041308285.1 Planctomycetota bacterium
AAATCGTGTCCCGGGCGTCGGACCACTACTCGTTCTACCGCCATGGGATTCCCTGCCTCTGGGAGATAGCCCGGAATTCGGGGTCGCGCAGCCCTTCGTCCCCGCACCACACGGCGTACGACACCATAGAGTACGTGAACTCGAACGAGCTCAAGGAAGCCGCGACCATGGCGGTCAAGCTCGCGCTCCGCCTCTCGACGGCGGCGCGGCCGCCTTTCGAGCGCTTCGAGCCCGTGCCCGACGACCAGGTGCCGCATTTCAGCTAGGGCGCCGCGGCGGGACGGCCCCGCTTTTCAATGCCCGCATCCGCCGGGCCCGTGGCCGTGTCCCGCGCAGGACTGGTCCGGATCCACCGGCTCGAGAGCGCCGGCCTTGAAGGCCTCGACGGTCTCCCGCACTGTCGAGCGGTCCGAGAGGTAGACCTCGATGCCGCCGGCGCGAAGCTTCATCAGGGCCCCATAGCCGATCCCGCCCACCACCACGCCCTGGATGCCCTGACCCGCCAGGGCCGCCAGCGGCTGGCACATGCCGTGGCCTTGATGGAGATTGGCGTTGGTGATTGCCCGGGAGGTCATCGCATCGGTGTCCACGACCAGGAACGACTTCGCCGATCCGAAGTGCGCGCTGACCTCGCTGTCCAGCCCCTTGTCATCGAGAATCGGAATGCACAGGTTCATGGGTTTCTCCTTTCCGGGACGCTCCGGTCCCGATTCCACCGCAGCACCGCCTTCCGGGCGCGGGTTCCCGGTCCCACGGCGCGGATTGGGAGAGAGCGGCCGGGGATCAGACGGCGCCGCCCGTATTCCCGCCGTTCCCCGCATCCTCCTCCGCTTTCCCGTAGAGTATGCGCGAGGCGGCGGCCACGGTGCGGCCGGAAACGCCGGCCATCACCACGTAGATGCAGGGGATGACGAAAAGCGTGAGGACCATGCCGAAGAGGAGTCCGGAGGCGATGGATACGCCCATGGGGCCGCGCATCTCGGACCCGGTCGTGTGCGAGATTGCCATGGGCACCATGCCGAGAATCGTCGTGAGAGACGTGATGAGGATGGGGCGCAGGCGCATGGACGCGCCCTGGATGACGGCCGTGCGCATGTCCTTCCCCTCGGCGCGGAGCCGGTTTATGAAGTCAACCATGACGATGGCGTTGTTCACGACTATGCCCATTAGGATGACGAGGCCAATGAAGGCCGGCGTGGAGAAGTTCATGCCCATGACGAGCAGGCCCACCACGACGCCTATCAGGCCCAGCGGCACCGTGGCCATGATGACCAGGGGTTGCGACAGGGACTCGAACTGGGCGGCCATGATCATGTAGACCAAAATTATGGCCGCTATCAGGGCCTGGAACAGGGAGGTGAAGGTCTCCTGCATGGACTTGTAGGTCCCGCCGTAGTCGATGAAGTACCCGCCTATGGCGGCCTTGATTTCCGCTTCCAGGGGCTCGAGCTTCCTCTGGATTTCCGCCATCACTTCGCTGTGCGCCCTGCCGTGGATTGAGGCGGTGACAGTGACCTTGCGGCGCTGCGACTCGCGGTTTATCTGCAGGGGGCCTGTCGACTCCGCGAAACGAGCCACCTGGTCGAGGCGCACCAGGGCGCCCGAGGGCGTGGGTATGCCCAGGGCCAGAATCTTCTCCACGCTGTTGCGGTCCTCCTGCCGGAACCGCACGGTGATGTCCACTTCGTCGCCCTGCGCGCGCAGGAACGTGACGAGCTTGCCGCGCACGCACGCTTCGAGGAGGGTCCCCACCTGCGCGGCGGACAGTCCGAACCGGGCCGCCTGCTCCCGGTCGATGCGGATGTGCAGTTCGGGTTTGCTCACCTTGAGCGTTATATCCGGGTCGCGCACTCCCTCTATGCCCCGGATGGTCTCCAGGGCCCGCTCGCCGTAGCCGCGGAGGGTCGGGATGTCGTTGCCGAAAATCCGGATTGCGACCGGCGTCTGGTCCGCGCCGGTGCCCATGCTCTCGAAGCCCATGCTCTGGAAGGTCACGGTCGTGCCGGCGAGTTCCGGTATGCGGCGGCGGATTTCCTCGGTAATCTGCGCCGAGGAGCGCACGCGGTCCTCCTTCTCGAGCAGACGGGTGAGGATCATGCCCTCGTTGACGTCGGCTGCGCCGAAGCCCTGGGCAGCGGAATGGCCGGAGTCCTCGCTCGGGCCCACCATGGAGATGACGTCCACGACCTCCGGAAGCGACCTCTGCTTGTCCTCGACGAACGTCATCAAGTGGTCCGTGGCCTCGAAACGCGTGCCCGGAGGCATTCGGACCTGGAGGATGGACATGGGGCTGTCCATAACGGGCATCATTTCCATGCCCATGCGGGGGAGGATGCCGAGGGAGACCGCGAAGAGGACGATCACCGTCCCGAGGACGGAGAGCTTGTGGTTCAAGGCGAAGCCGATCATCCGTTCGTAGACTCCGCGGACGGCGAGGAAGCCGGCGCCTTCCGATCCCATCCCGCGCTTCCCGCGCGTCTTGAACAGCGTCGCCGTCAGCATGGGGACGATCGTCAGCGCGACGCCGAGCGACGCGAGCAGGCACATGCAGACCGTGAGCGCCAGCGGCCTGGCGAGCTGCGAGGCCATGCCGGGCACGACGATCATGGGGAGGAAGACGGCCATCGTCGTGAACGTGGACGCGGAAATCGCGAGGCCCACCTCGCTCGCCCCGCGTATGGCCGCCTCCTTGCGGCTTTTCCCCTCCTCGAGGTGCCGGAACGTGTTCTCGATTACGACGACGGCGTTGTCCACGAGCATGCCTATGCCCAGGGCGAACCCCGCGAGCGTCATTATGTTGAACGTGTACCCCCACGCCCACAGGCTGATGAACGTCACGATAATCGACAGGGGGATGGCCATGAAGATTGTGAGGGTCGGACGCCAGCTCTGGAGGAACACGAAGATGATGATTACCGCGAGGATGCCGCCCTCTATTCCGGTCCTCAGCGTCTCGCCGAGCGACCGCTCGATGAAGTCCGCCTGGTCGAACACGGGCGCGAACTGGATTTCGCCGGGGAACTCGGACTTCATGTCATCGAGGACCCGGCGCACCTTCCGGACGACCGTGACGGTGTTCGCCCCCGACTGCTTCATCACCGCGAAGATCACGCAGGGCTTGCCGTTGAGGCGGGCGTAGCTGCGGATTTCCGCATGGGAGTCGCGGACCAGCCCGAGGTCCCGGACGTAGACGGGCTTGCCCGTGCGGGCGGTGACCACCGTGTTCGCGATGTCGTCCAGGTTCCGGAACTCGCCGAGCGTGCGGATCATGTACTCGGTCTTGCCGACCGAGACGTGGCCTGCGGAGACGTTCAGGTTTTCGCGCGCGAGGGCGGCCATGACTTCCTGCGCCGAGAGGCCTTCCGCGGCGAGCTTGCCCTGGTCCAGGACGACCTGGACTTCGCGGACGAGGCCGCCCATGGTCATCGCGGCCGCGGCCCCCTCGATGCGCTCGACGCGCGGCGCGACGGATTCCTCGAGGTAGCGCTTCAGGGCTATGGTGTTCTCGAGTCCCGCGGCGCCGTAGACGATTGCGGGCATCTGCGAGGCGTCGAAGCGGACGACCTGCGGGTCCTCCGCGTCGGACGGCAGGTAGCGCTCTATCAGGGCTATTTTGTCGCGCACGTCCTGGGCCGCGGAGTCCAGATTCGTGCCCCACTCGAACTCCGCGACGATTGAGGAGACGCCCTCCATGGACGTCGAGTAGACCGACTTGACGCCGCCCACGGCGCTGACCACCTCCTCGAGGTGCTTCGTAACCAGGCTCTCGACGTCCTCCGCCGCCACCCCGGGATAATAGGTCGCGATGATGAGCATCGGGAACTGCATGTCGGGCATGAGATCCAGCCCGAGGGAGAAGAACGCTATGGTACCGAAGAGGATGATGATGAGCACGAGCATCACCGTGGTGATGCGCCTGTTGACCGAGAATTCCGGAAGAGTCATGGGTGCCTATTTCTCCAGCACGACGACCGGGTTGCCGTCCGAGAGGCCCTCGTTGCCCTTCACGACAATCTTTTCCCCCTCGGCCAGGCCGGAAAGGACCTCGATTTCGGCGGGCGAGGACAAACCCGTCTCGATTTTCGCCTTCCTGACCGAATTCCGGCCCTGGAGCACGAATACGAACCTGTCCGATCCCTCCTCGACCATGGCTGTGAGCGGAATACGGAGCACATCGCCGCGGGATTCCGGGAGGAGGCGGACTCGGGCGGACATGCCGGGCCGCAGGGGGTGGCCGGGGTTGTCAATCATGATTTCCGCGGAGAGCGACCGCGAGACCGCGTTCAGCGACTTGCCCAGGCGCGTCAGGATTCCTGCGAACGGGGGCCTGCCCGGGTGGGCGTCGGCCGATACCTCGGCCCGGGTCTTCCCTTCCTCGACGCGGCTGAAAACCGTCTCCGGGAGGTCCACGACGACCTTGACGCGGTCGATACCGACGAGTTCGAAGACCGGGTGCGACGGGCCGACCAGGTCGCCGCGCTCGACGAGCTTCCTGTTGACGAATCCCTCGCGGGGGGCCTTCACCGTGGCCTTCTCCAGCTGTATGGTCGCCTGCTTCAGGGCTCCCTCGGCCTGGGATTTCCTCGCGTTCGCGAGCTCCTCCATCTGGGCCTCGAAAAGCGCGAGGGCGGCCTTGGCCTGGGCGACCTGCGCCGCGGCCAGGTTCTCCTGGTCGGCCAGGGAAGCGAGCGAGGTTTCCAGGCTGTCGATTTGGCTCTTGGACACCGACCCGCCCTCGTGGAGAGTCCGGAGGCGATTGAGCTCCCTCACGAGGTTGGCCTTGTTCGTGCGGACCTGGTTCAATCCTGCAGTCGCCGCGTCGACTCCCGACCTGGCCTGGTTCCTCTGGGCCTCGAGCACGGTCTTCCTGGTGGAGATTTCGGCCATTTCCAGGGCGATTTTCGCCTGCTCCACCTGCAGGTCGAGCAGTTCGCGCTCGACCTCAATCATGGGCTTGCCCTCGGAGACGCGATCGCCCTGATCGACGTGCACGGCCGTGACGCGGCCGGGCACCTCGGCCATCACCTGGAGGCGGAACTCGGGCTCGACTGTGCCTACGAGGATGATCTCCCTGGTGACGTCGCCGCGGGACACGGCCTCCACGCGCACCGGGGCAGGGGCCTTTTCGACCTTGCGGGTCTCCTCGCCGGTGACGAGCGCCTTCTCGTCCTTGACGCCGTAGGCGAAGTAGAAGTAGGCGACAGCGGCCGCCAAGACGGCGGCCAGGAACATCGCCTGGAACAGCAAGCCGGTCAATCTTCCGCCCATGACCGCGTCCTCCCTTCCTCGCGCGCAGTCCGCTGCCGCGAAAATAGGCCGTTAATGTACATGCCGGGGGCGGCAAAAGCCACGATTTGAAGGAGTTATTTCCCCCGCGAATCGCCGCAGGCGGGCGGCCACGGGAGGCGCCCGCCGATGAAACAGCAGACGATGGACGGGGAAGTGCCCGTGCGCAGGCCGCATCGCGCATCGAAACCGGTGAACATCCGGTTTCCTCCGCGCGCGATGCCGGAAAAAATATTGATTATTGATTAAACTTATCTTTAATATAATTAGTATCAATATATATCCGGCGCGGCGGCTAAGACGCCTGCCGCTTGAATCAACGGCTCGAAAGGAGGAGACATGAGCGGGGCGAACGATTACCGTCCGATGTGGAGGGGCCTGGGACTTAATCTCGAGAAGCACGACGCGCTGCTGGGCGTGCTTGGGAAGTTCTACGGCGACATCTACCTGTCGCAGAAGGAGCGCCCGCAGGGCATGGGTTACTTCGACTTCGTCATGAGCGAGGTCCACGGCCTGCGCATCAAGGAGCTCCTGGACGAGAAGAAGGAAGGGCGCAGGATTGTGGGTTCCTACTGCGTTTTCGTGCCCGAGGAACTGGTGCTGGCGGCGAATTCCACTCTGGTGGGCCTGTGTTCGGGCGCGGACTTCGCCACCGACGAGGTCGAGAAGCTCCTGCCCCGCAACACCTGCGCGCTCATCAAGTCGTCGTTCGGGTTCAAGCTCGGCAAGGTCTGCCCCTACCTCGAGAGCGCCGACATGGTGGTGGGCGAGAACACCTGCGACGGGAAGAAGAAGGCCTACGAGATTCTCGGCGGCCTCGTGAAGAACCTCTACGTGATGGACCTTCCGCAGGTGAAGTCGGCGCAAGGAAGGGCGTTGCTCAAGGCCGAGTACGTCAGGTTCAAGGATGCGCTCGAGAAGCTCGCTGGCGTCAAAATCACCGCCGAATCCCTCAGGAAGGGAATCAAGACGGTGAACGCGAAACGATCCGCCATCCACCGGCTCGCCAAGTTCCGCAAGGCCGACCCTGCGCCGATATCCGGCCTTGACGCGCTCCTGGCCAATCAGGTGTTCTTCTACGACAATCCCGCCAGGTTCACCGAATCCGTCGACAAGATATGCGACGAGCTGGAAGCCCGTGTCGGGCAGAAGAAGGGCGTCTTCCCGAAGGGGACGCCCAGGATACTGGTATCGGGCTGCCCGCAGGCTGTGCCGAACTGGAAGCTGCCGTTCGCCGTGGAGACCTCCGGAGCCGTTATCGTTGGGGAGGAGTCCTGCGTCGGCGAAAGGGGCACCCGCAACCTCACGGACGAGTCCGGGAAGACCGTCGATGCCATGATGGAAGCCATCGTGGACCGTTACCTCAAGGTGGACTGCGCCGTCTTCACGCCGAACCCGGACCGTCTGCGCCACATCCAGGAGATGGTCAAGGAGTACAAGGCGGACGGCGTGATTCACTACGGTCTCCAGTTCTGTCAGCCATACATCATGGAGTCCATGCCGATCGAGAAGGCCCTCGAAGCCAAAGGCATCCCGACCCTGCGCGTGGAGACCGACTACAGCATGGAGGACATGGGGCAGCTCAAGACGAGGATTGAGGCTTTCATAGAACGGATAAAGTAGGCATGGAGGTGCGCCGTCCACGCGTTTCATCGCCAGGCCTCGGCCTGCCTTTTTGGGGTCTTCGCCAGAATCTGTGGGTAAAACTGGCCGTCATGGGGGTTGCACCTTCAGAAGCCGCCGGGGGCCCGACCTCCGCCACCTTTACCAGAAGGGCGCTTCAGGCACCCGGTCCGGTGCGTTCGCGCCCAATCCCGCACGGGCGCGAACGGCACCGGACTCGATGGCCGGAGCATGCGCAGGCGGGGGAGCCCCCGGCGGCTACCAAAGGCACCCCCCACGCCGGCCAAGGAAATGTGAGTATCAGAAAACAATCGGAGCTCCTG
>JBFZBV010000072.1:0-5159 GCA_041308285.1 Planctomycetota bacterium
GTACGTGTACGAAAACGTGGACGGGAACGAATACGCGGCATGAAAGCACGAGTACGGGATAGCAGGTCCCGCGGTGAAAACGACCGACGATACATCCGGGAGAATCAGGTCGCCCGCCCCCGAAGAATCCGGACTTTTCACCGCTGCCGCGCGGGGGCGGCTATTGACTTCGACGCCGCTAAGCGGTAGAAGGATCGGTTTTCTCTGGCGTATTCATATGGGTCAGCGAAAAGGGTACAGGCTCAGGAGCGCGGTGAGGACATCGGTGGGCGAGGGGATCCTGGCCCAGATATACATGTCGCTGTCCTCGCCGGGAAGCATATTCCTCACGAAGTTCGCGCTGCTCTTCAACGCCACCCCGGTGCATTTCGGCATTCTCTCCGCAATCGGGCAGCTTTCGCAGATCTTCCAGCCCCTGGGCGTCGCCCTGACCATGAAGTCCGAGTCCAGGAAGCCGATGGTGGTCAGGCTGCTGCACGCCAGCAGGGGATTCGTCGCGCTCTACGTCCTTCTGCCGTTCATCCTCCCGCCCGAGGCCGCGATATGGGTGTTCCTCGCGATTCATTTCGCGAACACTTCGCTCGGCGCCGTGGCGGGCAACGGGTGGATTGCCTGGATTACGGATTTGATACCGCTCCGGATAAGGGGAAGGTTCTTCTCCATGCGGTCGCAGTACCTGATAATCGCGGGCCTGGCCACGGGCTACATCTTCGGCTTCTTCGTGGACCTCTTCGACACGCGGAACGCCCTTACGGCCAGGCTCAAGGCGGCGTTCTCCGCGATGGACGGGCCGCTCTCGGAATCGAACCTTCCCTGGGCCTTCGCCGCGATTTTCGCCATAGCGTCCCTTACGGGGCTCGGCTCGACAATTTGGCTGTCGAAGCAGCCCGAGAGGAAGAAGGCCGTCGAGGGCGAGTCGTTCCTCGAACTCTTCCTGACCCCCCTTCGGGACGCGAACTTCCGGAGGCTCATGTTCTACGGCCTCTGGTGGATGATGGCGGTGGGGATAGGATCGCCGTTCTGGCAGCCGTTCATGATTCAGAAGCTCCGCATGTCCATGGCGGAGGTGCAGATTTACGGCACGATATCCGTGGTCGCATCCCTCATCGTGCTGAGGCCCTGGGGCAGGCTCATCGACAACTTCGGCAACAAGACCGCCATGCGCATCGCGATAGTGCTGGGCGGAATCAACCCGATGATTTGGGTATTCCTCACGCCTGATCACTCCTGGCTCGTGTACGTGGAGGCCGCGACGTCGGGCATCATGTGGTCCGGGGCGAACATCGTGGCGACGAACCTCGTGCTGTCGATTGCGCCTCCGGGCAAGAGCCAAATCTATTCCGGCGTGTTCGGGGCGTTCTCCGGCCTTGCGATGATGGCGACCATGCTCGTGTCGAGCATTTTCATGCCGCCTGCGATGGACGTCGCCGGGCTGGCCCTGATGCCTGAACAGGTGCTGTTCGCCCTGACAGGCTTCGCGAGATGGAGCACGCAGATTCCGCTCACCTGGGTCGTAGAGGCCAGGTCCAAGCCCGTGGGAATGGCGCTCTACTACATCGCCAACAACCTGAAGCTCAAGATGGTCCACTTCTCCTTCCTCTTCCTCGATCACCGCAGGAAGGACCGCTAGTCCTTCGGGCGCGGAATGGGCATCCTGCGCGGGATGCCGGATTTCCGGGTTCAAACCGGCCCGGAACTGGTTTATCATTGTGCGTGTGCTTTCGATTTGCATCCGGCCGGAGACCCCAGGATTATGAACGGACCCGAGAAAGCCTTATCCATGGAGGATGTCCTCTCGAGGGCGGGCGTGGGACTGTGCAGCCTCAGCCGCGCGGGATTAATCATCGCGATAAACGGCGCGGCCCTGGAGATCCTGGGCGCGGAGGGCAGATTCGGGCCGCGCGGGACGGCTGCCGCAGGCGCGCATTTCGACGACCTCGGGGTCAGGAGCGGGCTTTCCTGGAGCATAATCTCGGACGCCGCGTCCGGACTGCGGACTGCGCGGGCAAGCGAACGCGTGATTGTCACCTCGAGGGGCGTCGAGAAGTGGGTTTCGAACGACGTGCACGTGATGGCGGACCAGAGCGGCGGCGAGTCCGTGCAGGTCGTAATCCGCGACATCACGCCGGAGAAGAAGGCAATCGAGGGCCTGAGCAGGAGCGAAATCAAGTACAGGAGGCTCGTGGACTCCCTGTCCGAGGGGCTCGGCATGGTCGACAAGGACGAATTCATAACGTTCGCGAACGACTCCTTCGCCAGGATTCTGGGCTACAGGACCGGGGCGGACGTCGTGGGCCGCAGCCTTTCGGAATTCAGCTCGCCCCGGCAGATGGTCGATTACCGGAGCGAGACGGATCTCAGGAAGGGAGGCCGCAAGGACCTCTACGAGGCGGAAATCGTCCGGTCCGACGGATCCGTCCGCTGCATCATGGTCTCCGCCACGCCGGTCTTCGACTCCCGTTCCGGCTTCGTCGGGACTCAAGGCCTCATCACGGACATCACGGAACGCAAGAAGTCCGAGGAGGAGAAGGAGAAGCTCAAGAAGCAGCTCGAGCAGGCCCAGAAGATGGAGGCCATCGGGCAGCTCGCATCCGGCATTTCGCACGATTTCAACAACATCCAGGGCGTCATATCCGGTTACGCCGAACTCGGCCTCATGCAGACGAAGGGCGAGCTCGACTATTCGCCGGAGATGATGGAATCCTATCTGCAGAAGATAATCGCCGCCTCCAACCGGGCGAAGAACCTCACGCGGCAGATGCTGGACTTCGCCCGCATGGGCAAATTGAAGCCGGAGAACGTCAACCTGAACTCGCTGGTGAGCGACGTCGCCAGCCTGATAGGCAAGGGGCTGAGTTCGACTACTCCGGTGAGCATCGAATGCGATCTCGGGGCGAATCTGAACATCGTCGCGGACGAGACTCAAATCCACCAGGTCGTCTCGAACATCTGCATAAACGCCAGGGACGCCATGCCGTCCGGGGGCAAGATACGCATTTCGACCCGCGACGCGGACATCGCGGAAACCCGCTGCCTCAGGCTGGGCACGGCCGTGCCCGGCAGATACGCGGTGATGTCCGTGTCCGACACGGGCTGCGGCATCGCGGCGGAGAACCTCGACAGAATCTTCGACCCGTTCTTCACTACGAAGGACAAGGACAAGGGCAGCGGGCTCGGCCTCGCCGTCGTCTGGGGCATCGTGGAGAACCACGGCGGCTGCCTGGACGTCCAGAGCAAGGTCGGGGAAGGGACGACGTTCACCGTCTATTTCCCGGCCGTGCAGCCGGGTGTCGAGGAGGCGCCTCCGCCCCTTCCGGAGCCGCCGGTTTCGACGAAGGGCAGAATCCTCGTCGTGGACGACGAGCCGGGCGTCAGGTCCGTCCTCGAACAGATGCTCGCCGCCAACGGCTGCGAAGTCGTTTCAGCGGCCGGAGGGAGGGAGGCAATCGAGGCGGTCTCCAGGAGCGGCTTCGACCTCGTCCTTACGGACCTCATAATGGCCCCCATGGACGGAATCAGCCTTTTCCACGAAATCCGCCGAATCAGGCCCGACACGAGGGTGCTTCTCATGAGCGGATTCGAGAAGGACGAGAAGGTCCGGGATTTAATCAGGGCGGGAGCCGTGGGCTTCGTGGCCAAACCCTTCGGCCTCGTCGAGATGTGGAATGCCGTCGCCCCTCACATAGGCAGGGGCACGTAGCCTCACGGCTTCGACCGGCCGGACTGGGGAGGAATGGGCTCGAGGACCGACAGTACGGGCAGGCTGGCCGAGGCTCTCGAGGAGGTGCGCTCGCGCCTCAACCGCCGCTGCTACGTCCACCCCGATCCCCTAGAGTTCCTCTACGCTTACGAGGATCCCGGCGACAGGGAAATAGCCGGGCTCGTCGCATCCTCGCTCGCAATCGGCCGGGTCGGGCAGATACTGAAGAGCGTATCCGCCGTGCTGGGCTCCATGGGCCGGCCGAGGCGGTTCCTCCTCTCTGCGACGGACGCCCGGATCGAGGCGCTTTTCAGGGGCTTCCGGCACAGGTTCGCGACGGGGAAGGACCTCTCCGCGGCGCTTCGCGCGGCGAAGCGGGCCATCGGGGACTTCGGATCCCTCAAGTCCTTCTTCCTCGGGGGCTGCCCGGCGGAAGCGCCCAACCTCCTTCCCGCCCTGCGCGCCTTCGCCGCGGGCCTGCTCGAGTACTCGGGGTCCGCAAGGAACGCCCTCCTGCCCGACCCGGACGCCGGAAGCGCCATGAAGAGGATTAACCTCTACCTCCGATGGATGGTGAGGAGCGACGAGGTGGACCCGGGCGGATGGGACCGCGTCCCGAGGTCCAAGCTAATCGTCCCGCTCGACACGCACATGCACAGGATGGGCAGGCTCATGGGATTCACGCGCCGGAGCCAGGCCGACATGCGCACGGCCCTGGAAATCACGGCGGGCTTCGCGCTGATTGCGCCCGATGATCCGGTCAAGTATGATTTCCCCCTCACGAGGCTCGGGATACGGGGCGACTGTTCGGCGCTTCTCGAGAGGTTTTCCGCCTGCGCCCGGGCCACTTGCAAAAGCCCGCGCCGGCCGCGCTGAAAGGACTGACGAAATGACGGACCAGTTTGACGCCAGAGCCCTTTACGACATAACCTACGGAATCTTCGTGGTCGCGGCATGCGACCGGGGCAGGACGAACGGCCAGATTGCGAACACGGTGTTCCAAATCACGTCGAATCCCCCGCGCATAGCGGTGAGCCTGAACAAGGGCAACCTGACCCACGAATTCGTGGCCAGGAGCGGATTCTTCGGCGTGTCGGTAATCGATCAGTCGGCTCCGATGACCTTCATCGGGACCTTCGGGTTCAAGTCCGGCAGGGACGTCGACAAGTACAGGGGCGTCGCATGCGAGCGCGGATCAACCGGCTGCCTCCTGGTGACGGAGCATGCGACCGCGGTATTCGAGGCGAAGGTGGTTTCGACCATGGACGCGGGCACGCACACCGTGTTCCTGGGCGAGATTGCTTCCGCGCGCAGAGTCGGGTCCGGAACCCCGATGACCTACGCGTACTACCACGCCGTGAAGAAGGGGACCGCGCCTCCGTCCGCGCCGACGTTCAGGGGGGAAACCGCCGGGGCCGCGGCGTCCCTGCCCCCCTCTTCGGCGTCCGGGGCCAAATAC
>JBFZBV010000073.1:0-4576 GCA_041308285.1 Planctomycetota bacterium
ACCAGCTGAGCTATCCACCCAAGTTTAAGTAATCAAATGACTTGCGTCTAAGGATACGGCGCCAAACCACCCCTGGTGTCCATCTAGTGTCCATTTTTTCGTTGTTTCCGTCAAGGTCGCCCTGTATCCTGTATTCATGTCCGTCTCCTCGGCACGGAGCCTCCAGGTCCCGAGCCGACGCGTATTCTTATACCACGGTGCCCGCGGTTTGCAAGGGGGAAAAATGGGCGTGTACCTCAGGAACGGCAGCTTCTGGATTGACTGGTACCAGGATGGGAAAAGGAGGCGGAAGAAGACCGCCTGCAAAAACAAGCGCGAAGCTGCCAAGCTGCTCGCAGAGGTCAGGGCCTCCGCAGGGCCTGCTGCCTTCGGAATTCGCGACGCCGACGTCTCGTCCCCAGGCCTGGTCTCGAGGTATCTAGAGGCCGCGAACGGCACAATCGCAGCCGCTTCAGTCGCCAGGTCCCGGAGTTCGCTCAAGTCCTTCTTCGACTGGGCCGGACCGGTCAAGGTCATGAAGATCAAGCCCGAACTTTTCTCCCGCTACGCCGCCTACAGGAAAAAGCAGGGCATGTCCGTGCGTACGGTCAACATCGATCTCACGAGCCTCAAGACCTGTTTCAATTGGGCCCTGAGGAACAACATCATCTCGAGGAACCCGCTAGCCTTCATGCGCAAGCTCAAGGGCGAGTCCCAGGGCCGCCTAAGGTTCCTCTCCGAAGACGAAATCAGGCGCCTCCTGGCCGCGGCCGCCTCCACCGTCTACTACCGCATCATCTTCACCTTCCTGAAGACCGGCATGCGCAAGGCCGAGCTCGCGAACCTCCACTGGGAAGACGTCGATTTCCAGAACCGCCTCCTGCGCGTCGGCGGATGGCGGGACGAGGACGGCGAGCATCACACCAAAACGTACAACGTGCGCTACATCCCGATTGACGACGAGCTGGCCGCGGTCCTGCGCGGCCATCCCACCGTAGAGGGATCGCCCTTCGTGTTCGCCACAATCAGGGGCACGAAGCGGACGAACAACATGATTCGGGAGGTCCAGAGACTCGCAAAAAAGGCCGGCATCGAGGGCGTGACCTTGCACGTGCTGAGGCACACGTTCGCCTCCCAGATCGCCATGAAGACGGGCGACATCGCCTCCCTCAAGACGCTTCTCGGCCACTCGTCGATTCAGATGACCATGCGGTACGCGCACCTCGCTCCCAGTCACCTGCGATCGGTCGTGGAGAAGCTCAAGCTCGCGCCCGATGATTCCGTGCGCAGCCTAAAGTCCGCCAGGGAAGCCTCCGCAGGCCGACCTTCGTGAGCAAAAGCGGCCTTGAAATATGCTCGACAACTGCATGGTGACTTGATTCGAAGCTGGCATTCATAACCCGGACGAGCCGGGAACAAATAGGGACGTAACTCCAGGCTCGCCCGGGTTATCCCTACAACGCTAAACTTTCACAAAGAGCTGCGTAGAGATCCTTTAAATCAGGCTCGAGAAGGTCGCGGGGCTTACAGGAATAGCGCAGTAGGGTTATGACACGCGCTGCGCGCGTGAAAAGGGGAACTGGAGGCAGAAACACATGCTCCTGATAGAATTACGGAAGGCCATCGCAAGGAGCGCGCAGCGCGACGCGGCGATTCCATCTGGAAGAGATCGCTTCGCTTTGCTCGCGATGACGTCTGGCGATTCACCGGCGGAAGGTGTTTCCTTGAAGTCCTTCATGCCGCACTCGGATTAATTTTCATCGTTTCAAGATGCCGTAGTGAGACATGAAAGACTGAGGGTTACTATATGCGGGTTCTGATGAGCCCGTCGAGAGCGCTGACGTCCTCGTCGAGCTGGCCGATTAGCCTGAGTTCGAGGTCGGCTTTCCTGCAGTGCCCGAGGCGCCACCAATAGTAGCGTTCGTACTCCTTCCTCATCCCGGCAGTGATGGCGTCCTTGAATCCCTGGTTTTTAAGATCCCTGGTGAGGACTGCCAGGGGAGTGCTCCTCAAGTGTATGGACAGGGCTTTCTTCCTGGTTTCGAGCCAGAATCCCTTCCTGTCGAGGAGTCTCGGCGAAGCGGCGATGACGTGCCGCTCCTTCAGGCCAAGAAGCGCACGGTACTCGCGGAACAGGATGCTGTTCCATCCATCTTCCCCAAGCTTCGAGAGCGCGTCATCGATGCTTTTTACTGCAGCAGCCTTGAGGGCTTCTTCATCGTTGTCAGCAAAGGGAAGACCTAGCCGCTTCGCTGATTCCCTTCCCATGGTCGTCTTCCCGGCCGAGGCGATGCCTACCAGGACGATGTGCTTCGCACAAACGGTCTCCATCTCGTTTCCCGTATTCAATCGCGCCGCGCGCCACTCGGGGGAATCGGCGCCATTCTCTTTCCCCTCACTTGCTCCACGGGAACTTCTCGTCCCGCGCGTCGCCGCCCTGCTCTCCTGCCGATCGCGAATCGAACCACTTCTTCAGGTCTTTCCACCTGAACCGGACGAACCCGCCGAGCTTGACGTAGGGTATCGACCCGCTGCTGACCCAGTTCCGAATCGTACCTTCCGCCACCCGGAGGAAGCCTGCAATCTCCTCCGAGGTCAGCAGGTCGTCGTCGCGGTACTCGGCATGCCGGATGGGGCCTGTAGAAGTCTTTCCCGTGGCTGCAACGGCAATCTTGCACAGGTCTTCGATGTCTGCATCCGAAGGGCCAGCCCCGGAAATCTGCGCAAGCAGGACATGTCGGCCCACCCTCATGAGCGGCGCAGCAGAGGTTCCGAGCCGCTGCCCCATGGCGATCGCAATGGGACCGCTGCCGTCCGCTGCTGCCTGCGATTCACCCGTCCATGCGAACCCCGACTGTTGCGGATTCCTCTCGAGGAATCTCCTCGCCTCTGGCGGGTCCGGGAGATCGGCGAATGCCATGACAGGCCCCGGCCCGAGGACTACGCGGGGATCGAAATGGGGGTCAAGGCCGGCAAACCTGTTCCACTGGTCGAGAACGCACTGGGGGCAGGCTTGCTCTCCGCTGTATCTGAGCGTGCAATCTAAGCTTGCCAAATGGGTTGCGGCGCCAGGGACCACGCAGACGACGGTGTCCGCGGCAGCGGAGATGCCCTGAAGTGCGGTCCAGAATGCTGAGGAGCCGGTAGAACCAGATTTGAAAATTGCCTCGCATAGAGGCGCCAGGAAGAGGCTGTAACGCGGGAAAGCAACTTCAAGGGGCTTATGGGCTTGGGATGTCTCGAGAACCGACTCGTACGCAACAAAAGCTGCCTTCTGTCCCTGGGATGTGAACAGGCTTCTGCTCTGCTCATGCCCGACGTAAAGGACTCCGCTGCTTCCTCTTGCCTTTCCAGCCATGACTGGTACCCAATCCTTCCCTGGAGGGCGATGTTCGAAGCCCTATAATATAAATATATATAAATATATGATTAAATTTATCAATCTAATCAATCAATAGAGGGATGTATGAACGCTTCGATGTGATTCGCACGAAAGCTAGGCCTTTCTCGGGCGAATCAGTCGCCTGTTCCTCTGCGCCGCTGCCCTTGCGTCCTCCCGTACTCGGTCCCTCAGTTCCTTCGGCGCCAGCACCTCCACGCCTCCGCCCCAGGAAAGCACCCATCGTTTAATCTCGACGAGGTCGTTCACCATCATCTCGAGCACCACGCCGCCGTCCCTGCGCAGGGACACCTTTTGAGAGGGATGCCACTGCCGTTCGACGATTAGCTGGCGCAGCTTCGACTCGAACAGGAGCCGCACCTTGCGGTCCTTCTGGCCGCGTATGATGCCGAAGTGCGACCCCATGTATTCCTTCAGGTCGAACTCCTGCGGAATCTCAAACCCCGCATCGAGGACATCGGCGCTGTCCATGCGCGACAGGGCGAAGGTTCTGATGCCGACCTTGTAATGGCACCAGCCTATCAGGTACCAGGATCCGTCGTGGTTCACGAGGTGGTAGGGGTCCACCTCCCGCTCCACCGGCTTGTCGAATCCTGGGACCGTATGCGAGATGCGGACCACCCTCTCCTCTGCTAGCCCGCGCGACAGCGCCTCCCAAATCCTCGGCTTGAACCCGCTCAGGGCGGGGGAGAAGAACGCGTAGCGGCCGCTGAGCGCGCCGGGGGCTACCGTCACGTATTCCGGCAGCTTCTCGCAGATCTTGTCGAACGCCTTCTTGAGATCGTCGTGGAACTGCGTTCCCTTGTACTGGGCGAGCACCTTCTCGGCAATCGTTATCGCGAACAGGTCGCCCTCGGTCAGCGGCACTCCGGTGAGCGAGTACCTCGAGTTGGTGTAATAGTACGACTTCCTGCGGCCGTCGTACTCTATGGGCGCGCCGAGCTCGAGCTTCATGTAGTCGATGTCGCGCATCACGGTCTTGGCGGAGAGCTCCTCGAGTTCCGGGAGCCGGAGAAGAGTGCCGCAGTTGACCTTGCCGCCCTTCCTGAGCGCATTGTCTATCGCGAGCAGGCGCCTGAACTGCGGCTTGAACTTCTGGGGCATGCGGGACCTCTGTGCAGACAAGCCTATTGCCGCGATTGTATCCGCATCCAGACCTGAATCAAGGTCTGGGCCCTTGCGCCCCCTTCCTGATTT
>JBFZBV010000074.1:0-6987 GCA_041308285.1 Planctomycetota bacterium
TGCTCTTCCGATCTTCCGTTCCCGAGCGCCTCCGGCGATAATAGTGCCCTGTCGGGGCTCGCCGCGGGAATCGGGAACGGTTCCGGTTTTCATGCGGCTTGCGCAAGGATGGCCCGGGCGGGACCGGAGCGCAGACAAGGGTCCGGCCCCGCCCGGGAATCGGAGGAGACGTGAAAATCGATCTGAAAGTGAACGGCAAGCCGGTCGTGCTCAATCCCTTCGTGTCGGAGATGATTTCCAAAGTGGTCATTGCGATGGTCGGGTGCCTCAAGGGCATGGAGAAGCCGGAAAAGGTCGAAATCGGGATTGCGGTCCGGGAGTAGGGGGGGGGGGCCGGTCTCCGCGCTCGAAGGGCGCGGCATAACCCGGGCGAGCCGGGTGCTTCGCGCCCTCCTGCCCCGGCCCGTCCGGGTTATGAAGAAGCTCACGTTCGCCGAGAAGGTGCTCATGTTCCTGGTCCAGCGGCTGGGCACGTTCGCCTACAGGCTCGTGTGCTCGATGTACGCGATGAAGGTCGGGCGGATCGACAGGTTCAGGGAGCACGTGAGGCGGGGCAGGCCGTACATCGGCATATGCTGGCACCAGCGCCTATTCTGCGTCCCGAGTTTCGCCCGGAGGTTCCGTGGGATCGCGTTCATCGTCAGCCAGAGCAAGGACGGCCAGATGATAACGTACGTCCTGGAGGGGCTCGGATTCGAGACGGTCAGGGGATCGAGCTCGCGGCGCGGGGGCAGGGCCATGGCGGAGCTCCGGGACCTGCTCCTGGCGGGGAGGGGGGTCGGCATAACGCCTGACGGGCCGAAGGGGCCGGGCAGGCAGGTGCAGCCCGGCGTGGCGAGGCTCTCGCTGGAGACGGGGGCGGCCGTGCTGCCCATCGCGGTATCGGCCAGGGACGCGTGGTGGGCGGGGGGGTGGGACAGGTTCCTGTTCCCCAAGCCGCTGTCCGAGGTGCTTGTGCTGTGCGGCGACCCGATAATGCCGCCCGAGGGAGATAAGTCGGAGAAGGCTCTGGAGGAATTCAAATCGCGCATAGCTCTGGCCCTGGACGGCCTGACCGAGGAGGCGGATCGAAGGTACCGCTGGCAGGAGAGGCGCCCGAGGGCGTGCAGGGGCCTTCCCGAGGGGCGCGGGCGGCCGTGACCTGCGGCGCGGGGCCGCCCGGATTTCCGTGCCCCGCGCGGACGGCGCCGTTGGGAGAGGGATTCGACTTGGCAGAGACTGACCGCGGGCCCGAGGGGCAGGACCGGGAATTGCGGGACTTCGGGCCGTTCGAAATCATCGGGAAGATTGGGTCCGGGGCAGCCGGGGTGGTCTACCGCGCCAGGCACAAGACCATGGACAAGATTGTCGCGCTGAAGATCCTGTCGCGGAGGCTGTCCGACAATCCCAGGTTCATCAAGCGGTTCATCGCGGAGGCCCGGGCCGCGGGCAGGCTGTCTCACCCGAACATCGTCCGGGGGATAGACGTGGGCGAGGTCGGGGGGAGGTACTACTTCTCCATGGAGATTGTGGAGGGGAAGGACCTGGACCTGATTCTCGCCGACGGGCCCCTGCCGGAGCGGAGGGCGCTGGAAATCGCGCTCGACATCTCCCGGGCGCTGGTCCACGCCTTCGGGAAGGGGATTATACACCGCGACGTGAAGCCCTCGAACATCATGATTGACCGGGAGAACCGCGCTTTGCTCACGGACATGGGGCTTGCGAGGAGGGACGACGCGGAATCGCTTGAGAAGGAAGGGGCGGTGCTCGGCACGCCGGATTACATGTCCCCGGAGCAGGCGCGCGGGGCTGCGGACGTCGACACGCGGTCGGACGTCTATTCCCTGGGGATCACCCTGTTCCAGATGATTGCAGGGAAGCCGCCGTTCACGGGCGGGACGCCGAAAGAGGTCCTTGCGAGGCACATCGGCTGCGAGATGCCGCATCCTGCGGATTTCGGCGCGCAGATATCCCAGGGCGCATGGGACCTCATACTCCGGATGACCGCGAAGGACAGGGAAGACAGGCCTGCCGACCCGGCCCTGCTCGCGGGCGAATTGGAAGCGGTCCTCGCGGGCCCTTCCGTCCCGGCCGCGAGGCCTTCGCGCAGGACCGCCGCGCGGAGGCCCTGGAGGCGCAGGGCGAAAGGCGCCGAATACCTGTACGTCCTTGCCGGCGCCGCCGTGATTTTCATCGCCGGGATAGTGGTCATGTCCTCGATTGGCGGGGACGACGAGGCCGCGGACGCGCCGGACCCGAAACCGGGGGCCAGACCCAGGCCGCCGGCCGACGCGACAGAGGTCCCGAAGCCCGTGCGGCCCGGGGCGGACGAAGGCGCCGAGGAGGAGATGCGCAGGATTCTGGACGCATACGCGCGGAATCCCGGGGGGCACGAGGAGGCGGCGGCCCGTCTCAAGGAGCTCGCCGGGAAGATTTCCCCGGACCTCGCCTCGGTGGTGTGGAAGGAGATAGAGAAGATTCGCGCTGCGGCGCTGGACCGTTTCAAGGCGTCGCTGGCGGATTTGAAGAAGGCCGTGGCCGGGCGCCTGTCGGCGGGCGACTTCAAGGGCGCGGCCGGGGCGGTTTCGGATTTCCGCGACGCCAATGCCGGGTCCTTCGGATCGCAGGAGGCTTTCCAGGGAGTGGAGGCGCTCGACAGGGACGTGGGGAAGGCTGCCGAGGCCGAGGCGGAAACCCTGGAAAGCAGGATAGACTCGCTCCTCACGAACGACAGGTACGAGGAGGCGATGCGGCTTGCAGAGAAGCTCCGGTCGATAGGGACGGCGGGCATGGAGGCGAGGGCCCAGGCCGCGCACAAGACGATATCCGCGTCCAAGGCGGCGTGGGAGGAGTCCAAGGCCCTCGAGAGGGAGAAGGCGGCGCTGGCCGGCGCCAGGGCGGAGGCGTTCGCTCTCGCCCGGTCGAGGGACTTCGCCGGGGCAGTCAGGGTTTTCGAAGGCGCGAGGGCTGCCATCAAGGACAGGGGGCTTTGGTCGGAGGCGTCGCGCGAGATCCGGGACATCGACGACCTCGTCCTTTTCCTCAAGGCCGCGGGCGGTCCTGAGAACAGGGCCGCGGGTCTCGCAATGGAGATTCAGGGCAGGAAAGGCGAGATTTCGAAGGTTGAAGGGGGCAAGGTGTTCCTCAAGTCCGGCGGAGTGCAGGTCGGCGTCAGGATAGAGGACATGACCCCGGCGGAGCTGTCCGCGGTGGCTGAGGCGGGGCTCGACTTCCCGGGAAACCCTTCGCTCAGGAAGGGGTACGCGATTTATCATATGACGTTCGGCGAAGGCGCCAAGGCGCTCGAGATCCTGGGTTCGATGGGCCTGCCCGCGGAGGAGCTCGAGTACTACAAAGCCAAGGCGGGCCGGGCGGGCGGCCGGTGATTGCGTCATGAAGGCCGGCGGCGCGGAAACGGAATGCGGGGGAAGACGGCGGGATGAAAGCTGAAGAGCCGGAAAAATCGCCGGGGAGCGTGCTCGTCGTGGACGACGAGGAGAGCATGCGGATATTCCTTTCCGTCATGCTGGGCAAGGAGGGGTACAGCGTCCACACGGCGGCCGACGGGCGGGAAGCCTACGAGCTGTTCCGGCGGAGGCCGTTCGATCTCGTCATCGAGGACCTCAAGATGCCGGAGATGGACGGCATCGAGCTTCTGGCCCTGCTCAAGAAGGAGGACCCCAGGGCCCTGGTGATCATCATGACCGCGTACTCGACGTGGGATTCCGCGGTGGAGGCGATGCGGCTCGGGGCGTACGACTACATAAAGAAGCCGTTCGACAACCGGGACATCAAGGCGACGGTGGCAAGGGCGATAAACCTGAAGAAGCTCTTCGAGGCGACGCACTCGACCCCGGACGCGGAGGTCATGAAGATAACGAACATCATCGGCCATTCGGCGTCCATGCAGGACATATTCGGGCTTATCCGCAGGGTCGCTCCGACGGACAGCACGGTGCTGATACTGGGCGAGAGCGGGTCGGGCAAGGAGCTGGTCGCGCGGGCCCTTCACTACGGTTCGCTGAGAAGGGAGCAGACGCACATCACCCTGAACTGCGGCGCTTTCACGGAGAGCCTGCTGGAGAGCGAGCTGTTCGGGCACGTGAAAGGGGCTTTCACGGGCGCGGTGAGCGACAAGAAGGGGCTTTTGGAAGTGGCGGACAAGGGGACGATGTTCCTCGACGAAGTCGCGGAGATGAGCCTCGCCCTGCAGGTCAAGTTCCTGAGGGTGCTCGAGGACAGGGAGTTCCTCCCGGTCGGTGGGGTATCGAAGAGATATTCCGACGTGCGGTTCATCACTGCGACGAACAAGGACCTCACTCGGGAGGTGGAAAAGGGCAGTTTCCGCGAGGACCTCTACTACAGGCTCAACGTCATTCCCATAAACATCCCGCCGCTCCGGGAGCGGAAGGAGGACATCCCGCTGCTCTCGGGGCATTTCCTCGCGAAGTACGCGGGGGGGCTCGGGAAAGCCGTTACCCGCCTGGACACAGACGCCATGGAAGCGCTCATGGAATACGACTGGCCGGGCAACGTGAGGGAGCTCGAGAACACGATTCACAGGGCGGTGACGCTTTGCGAGGAGGACGTAATCAGGCTTTCCGACATAGTCGGCAAGATTCCGTCTCTGCCCAAGTCGGGCGGGTTCGTGTACGGGGGCATACCCGAGGAGGGGCTCGACATCGAGTGCAAGCTCGAGGAAATCGAGAAGCGATACATGCTGGAGGCACTGCGGAAATGCGGCGGGAACATGACCAACGCCGCAGGCCTGCTCAGGATGAGCTTCAGGTCGTTCCGGTACAAGGCGAAGAAATACGGCATAAAGAAGTAGCGCAAGCAACACTGGGAGGGCGAGCCTCCTGGCGAGCCACTATGGGATGGCTCAGCAGGAGCTTCGCCCTCCCAGTTTGGTCTTGGACCCTGCAGTGAGAAAACGAGAAAATAAGTGACAAATATTGTCACCTCGAGAGCGAATAAGTAACAAATTTGTCATAATGGAAAGGGCAGCAGAATCCTCGGAATAAACCGCGATTTATCTTGATATCTTACAGCATGTTAGGCATAATCTGGTTCCGTTTTGACCGGCATAATGTTTGCTGTCAAAGAGTAGGAGGTTAGAGTTTAAAGACATATGAAACGTACAATTCTTTCACATCTTATGGAGGAAAACACATGATGAGAAGGAAAGGGTTCACACTGATTGAGCTCATGATTGTGATTGCAATCATCGCGATTATCGCGGCAATCGCAATCCCGCAGCTCCTGAGGTCTCGTATCGGAGCGAACGAGACGTCGGCAATGGGCACGCTCAAGGCCATTTCAGCAGGGCAGGAGCAGTTCCGCACTGCGTCCTGCGTCGACGCCAACACCAACGGCATCGGCGAGTACGGGTTCCTCGTTGAGCTGGCCGGAGCACAGCCTTGCAGGATTTCCGGCATCAGCGTGGCGAACTCGCCGTACATCCCCAGCCTCTTCAACCTTGATATCTCGACAAAGAGCGGATATCACTTCACGACTTTCCTCAGCGCCACCCTGGTTACTGATGCTGCCAACGCATACGGTGCGGCAGTCGGGATACTCCCAGCGGCAGCGGCCATCAACGAAGAAAATTATATTTGCTATGCCTGGCCGACCACCGTGGGAAGGACTGGCAACCGCGTGTTCGTGATTTCTCCGCAGGGCACTGTGATGCAGCACCCGAACAGCTTGGTTGCCAACCAGGTCAGCGGGGCAGTCATTCCGATCTGGTCCGCTGCGTTAACAATCGCCAACTGGTCGACAGGCGTTTTCGTGACGTCTACTGCTCCGAACAACGTCGGCATCGGAATCCCCAATGCCCCAGGTCTGGGATGGGCTCCAATCGGCTAATCGGAATACCTGAATTTCCAGGAGGACCCGGGGCTCAAGCCCCGGGTCTTCCCTTTTCTGCGCTGAAAATGGAAGGCCTTCCATGTCCAAGCGGGGTTTCACGCTGCTGGAGCTCATGATTGTCATCGGCATCATCGCGATCATCGCGGCTATCGTCCTGCCCGCCCTTCTCAGGTCTAAAATCAGCGCCAACGAGACTTCGGCCGTGGGATCCCTCAAGTGCATCTGCTCGGCCCAGGAGGCTTTCAGGACGTCTGATTCAGTGGACCTGAATGCCAACGGCATCGGGGAATACGCATTCCTGCCGGAGCTGTCCGGGCTGGGGAATTACAGGATGAACAACGCCGGAGGATTAGGGACCGCCGGCTGCTCATCGAATCCCTTCATTGCGAGCTCTTTCGCCAACGCCGCTGCCACGAACGAATCCGTGAAGAGCGGGTATTGCTTCATATGCTATCTGCCGTCGGGCCTTGCGGCAGGCACGGCCGCATACCCGATAGCAGTAGACATCCCGCTGGCCGAGAGCAGGTTCGTTGTCTACGCATTCCCGGTAAAGTTCGGCCAGTCCGGCCTAAGGGTTTTCACAATTACGCCGCTGGTCATCCCCTTCTCATGGCCTAACTCCTCATCGACCTATGCCGGCCCGGGCAATGCGCCGCCGTGGAACGCCGCGCTCGGCGACACCAACGGCGACGGATCGGTCAACTGGCAGGACGACGTCAACCAGGGCGGTCCGGGCCAGGCAGGCCAGGCGGGCCAGAACTGGATCCAGATAGGCTGAGGGCTGCCGGGATTTCCGAGCCCGGGGACGCTGAAGGAATCCTTTTAAGAAACAACCCCGCCGAAGGTTTTCAATGACGACTCGCTGAATACAGCAGCGCGCGGCTTCAAAACAACAATCCGATCGACTGTTTCTTTCTTCCAGTCCCCCGCGGCGTATGTAGCCGCCCCACTCAGCTGGGGCGAATATCCGACGATCACGGCACAGAGTGCCGTGGCTACATGGACGTCCGCTAAAAATGTAGCCGCCCCCGGAGCAAAGCCCGCCCCGCCTTCGCCTGGCGGCCGGTCCGAGGGCTACGGCGGGCTCCGCTCCGTCATTGAAATCGTACGTCAGACGAAGGAGGGTCGGGTTTCATT
>JBFZBV010000075.1:0-6480 GCA_041308285.1 Planctomycetota bacterium
GCCGTCCCCGGTCAGGACCCGCGCTGCAAGGGCGGCCGCGCAGGCGGCCGCGCACGGGGCGAGAACCGAGGCGAAGGCGGTGAAGCCCGCATGGAACGCCCTGCGGACCACCAGAGCGGACAGGGCCGAGGATATCTCGCTGCGCGGATCGGAAAGCATCTATTAATCCAGAGAGACCTGGGGGTCGTTTATCCTGCGAATCCTCTTCACGAGGTCGGCGTGCGCGTAGCGCTGGTCGAGCCTCAGATGCAGGAAGCAGCCCGTCTCGTCCTTCGAATCCAGGATGATGTGCCTCGTGTTCGGGACCATGAAGCCCTTGACGCACGCTTCGTGCCCCACGACAAGGATTTCCGCCCCGACCATGCGCGCGAACTCGTCCGCGGCCTCCTGGGAGAAATCCCTGCCCCAGACCATCCTCTCGATGTGCGCCTTCATGCCCTTGCGCAGCACTTCGCCCTCGATTTCGAACACCCTCGGATCGAACCCCTTGAGGTGCTTCGAGTCCGGCGTGGAATGGCAGAAGAAGATGCCCGTCCGGGTCCTCGCGCCGAGGAGCATGCTCTGGAAGAACACGTTGTACGACTGCTTCACCTCGCGCGCGCCCTCCCCGTAGCTGGAGATGATCCCCTGCGCGAACATCTTGTTGAGCATGTTGTTGTCCTTCATGATCTTCTTCCCCGTGAGCTCGCTCAGCTCGTGGTTGCCCATCACGATGTGCACCTGCTCGGGGAAGTCGATTTTGAGCTGGGCTATGCGCTCCAGCACCCTGAAGGATATGTCCCTGTCCACGAGGCCGAACTGGATGTTGTGCGTTATCTCCTGCACCACCAGCTGCCTTTTCGGGTTGTTCCCGAGGTCCGCGATGTCGATTATCCGGGACATGTTGTCCTTCGCCCCGTGGATGTCGCCCGTGAATATGGCGTCCCCATCGGGAGGCAGCAGGGCAATCGCGCCGGAACGGAGCTGAGACTCGAGGTTGAGCCTCGCCGCCTTCTTCATCACAGCCTTGACCTTGGCGAGCAGCGAGGATTTCCTGAGCCGGCCGGAGTGGGAGTCGAGCCTGGTGATGGGCTCGGGCGCCTCCAGGGGTTCCGGCGCGGCCTCACGCTGGAGCTTCCTCAATATCCTGAGCCGCCGCGAAGGACGCCTGGTTTCACCGTCTGAATCCATGCAGGATCCCGGAAAACGACGAAGCGAAAGTCCATTAAACGCCGCCGTGATTTCAAGCGCGGCAGTTCACATTATAACCTACCCGGGAGCGCGCCACAGCATTTCCGCCCGCCGGCGGCGGGCCCGGGCCGGAATCCGGGGGAGCCCCCCCGGACGCCGGTGCGGCGCGGGGTATACGGGCGGCCCGGCCGGCGGCGCGCCCGGAGGCCGTCAGACGTACTCGTACCCGTCGAAGACCTCCTTCATGTTCACGTACACTTCCTTCCACGCCTCGCGGCCGGCCGGGGGCATGCCGTCCTGCCGGTCGAGCAGCCGCCTGCCGAAGGCGGTGTAGATTAGATAGGTCTCGGCGAGGAACTCCTCGAACACCCTCTGCTGGTAGGCCTTGCGCGAGGCTCCGTCCAGGAGGAACTCGAGGCCCACGAGCGCCCCGCATTTCGCGAGGGCGCGGTGGAGCTTCTCGAGCCTCGTGCGGTGCACGATCTGCATCGAGGCTTCGCACGCGTGGCCCATTTCGTGCAGGAGCAGGCCGACGAAGGTCCGCCGGGCCCCGCCGATGGCGAAATCGTAGATGATTACCGCGCGGTCGTCGTAGGCCGAGGCCTTGGCCGCGTCGGGGCCCCAGCCGCCTATCTGGAGCTTCCTGAACATGGGGTTGTCGAGGTGCTTCGGCGGGAGCATGCCGAGGACGGAGCACGTCAGCTCGTAGAGGAAGCCCCTCCGCTCGCTCTGCCTCGCGCCCTCCTCGCCCGAAGGGGACGACCCGCTGGCGATGGCCGCGCCGTGGCGCCTGAGCAGCTTCGCGAGCCTGTCGTAGCCCCGGGGAGACTTGAAGGCGGGTATGCCGTCGACAGACTTCCATGCCATGTACGTGTTGAACGCCTTCTCGTCCGAGGGGACCCACATGGCCGACGATCCGCCCTTGAGATGGCCTCCCATCCTGTACTGGCCTTCCACGCGAATCACGCCCTGGCCGAACCTGAACTCCCGCTCCATCTCGGGCGTCAGGTTCTCGATTCTGCCGACCAGCGTCGGCCACGGGTCGGACAGCTCCCGCACGGCCTCGGGCATCTGCCGAAGCCTGCTTCCCCCGCCGAATATCCCGCTCAGCCAGCCGAACATCGGTCTCCAATCAGCTGCGCCCCGCCGCCTGAAGCCTGAACGGGCGGGAAATGATGGAATCGCCTCGGGGCCGCCGGCCCCCGGACTGACGTGACGGACCGGGCCTTCCACCCGGTCCCGGGGTCACCTCTTCTCTTCCTTGCCGTCCTTCTTCTCTTCCTTGGGCTTCTCGCGGATGACCGGCTTGACGGGCTTGATTTGCTTGGGGTACGAGTCCTTCTTCTTCGCCCACCACTCGTTCACCTTGGCGACCCTGGCCTTCCAGGGATCGCTGCTCTTGACCTCCAGACCCGCTGTAGTCTCCAGCGCCCAGACGGCCTCGGAAACCACGTTCTCTTCCTTCTCGGTGGTCAGGACGGACATCAGGACCTCGGCCGCGTTGACGGCCTCCATCCAGCCGAGAACGGTCGCCGCCCGGAGCCTCACGCGCGGATCAGGATCGCCCGTGAGGTGGGATACCACGATTTCGTACGCGCCGAGCTTCGCCATGAGCTCGTCAAGGGCCTTGAAGTGGTCCTCCTCCTTCGCCGTGGCCGCCAGGGCCCTGAATGCCTGCAGCCTCACCGCGGGTTCGGGATCGGCGGCCGCGTAAAGCAGGGGGTCCACCGCCGCGAGGATGCCCACCCCGCCCATGTCGCCCAGGATCTCGCAGATCTTCTCGCGGATTAGCTGCTCGGGATTCTTGCGCAGTTCCGCGTCGAGGGCCTTGGCTGCGTACGCACCCAGCTCGCGGAACCTCGGGCCGTCCTCCTGCGGGACGACCTCCTTCTTGGCCAGCTTCTCCATGAGCTCCTTGAGCTCGGCTATCATCTCAGGCGACACCCACCCGAGCTTCTTCAGCACGCCCGATATCCTGCCCGCGAACTCGGTGTCGGTCTTCTCGAGCACCTGTTTCAGCACCTGATAGTCAAGGTATGGGAGCAGGAACGGGATGGCTTTCTCGCCGAGCGCGAGGAGTTCGGCCTCGGCCCCGTCGCGGATTTTGTTCCATTCCTCGATGGGGAGTTCCGGAGCGTAGCTCCCCTTCACCTTGGCGAGGATTTCGACTATTTTCGCCTTGAGCGCGTCCTCCTCCGCCTTCTTGTCGTCCGGCTTGGGCTGGACCGGGGCTTCCTCCGCGAGCACGCCCGCGCAGGCCAGCGCGAGCAGGATGAACATGACGGCTGTAAATCTGTCCGGCATAGCTACCTCCGCTTTCGAAACAGCGCGCGTTCCGCGCGCCGAAGTAATTATATGGGCGTGCGGAGCCGCGTCAAGGATTGCGGCCCTGCCGCGGGCCCAGACCCGACTCCGGGATGGCGAGGCCGCCGCAATCCCCGTCCTGCGCTGGGGTTCGCCCGCGGCACCCTTTGTCTCCGGAGGGTAAAAACAGGGCGAAAAAAAACGGCCCCGAGGGGCCGTATGCACTCAGAGGCAATCCGGGGGATTACGCGACGGCGTCAGCCATCTTTTCCTCGACCTCGAACATCTTGTCGAAAGGCGTCCCGGCCTTTTCGAACAGCGCCTTGAGGTCCTTCACGGAGGGCGCGTCCCAGCAGCACACGGGATTGCCTTCCTTCTTGTTGATGAACGCTCTATCCATCTTCATGCCGGTTCCACGGGAAGCGGCGATGACCTTCCCTCAGGCGCTCTTTACGTCTTGGCTCTTGAGGGGAGGCATGGTCACCAGGATTTTCATCTTCCACCTCTTTATCGTCAAAGTCCCGTTCAGCGCGCGCCACAGCGGCCCGCTCATGAAAGACATTGTATCCGCCGCACGGCGGCGGACAAGCGAAATACTCCCGCCGGCAGGGGCCTTCTTCCGGCGCGCATGGAGGAAGTTGCGTTTCCCCTCCGTATGCTGTTTGATATCCATAACCCGGACGGGCCGGAACCAAATAGGTCGGGCTCGTCCGGGTCGTGCATTTCCGCCAAGCGACCAATCCGGGCCGGCGGGGCGCACGGCTCCGGTCCAGGAACGCTTTTATAAGGGGTCGCGGTGCTCCGATTCGCGCTGGGCAACCTGTTCGCCAAGAGGATCCGGACGATCCTGAGCCTGGTGCTCCTCACCATGGTCCTGGGAGGGACCATCGGGCTGATTTCGCTGTCGAGCGGGATGCGCGGCTCGGTATCCACGACTTTCATGCGCCTCGACGGAATCGTGGTCATCGCCAAGGGCTCCGCGGACCCGCTTTTCTCGACTGTCAGGTCCTCCCTGGTCGCGGAGATACGCGGAATCGAGGGGATTTCGGCGTCCACGCCCGAGATTTGGGGACTCGTCGTGCTCCTCGAAGGCCGGTCGCCGCTCACGAAAGGATGGTTCTCGGCCGTCGGGTACGGAGGCTTCGACCCTGAAACGATGAAGCAGGCCCGCGGGGGCGGCCTGTACGGCAAGGCAATCGTCGAGGGCAGGTTCCTCGCGGAGGGCGACGCCGACGCGGCCGTAATCAGCAGGAAACTGGCTTACGAGTACAAGAAAGGAATCGGCGACGCCATTGCCGTCAACGGCATGAGGTTTTCCGTCGTGGGCATCTACCACACCGGATCGATGTTCCTCGACCAGTCGATCATAGTGCCCCTGGCGAAGGCCCGGGAGATGCACAAGATGAGGGAGGGCACGGTTTCGACGGTGTACGTCGAGACCGAGGACGCGTCGGAGGGATCGGTGAGGGCCGCGGCCGCGAGAATCGCCGCCCTTTCGCCCGACATCGAGGCGAAGACCAAATACGACTGGCACAAGGAGTTCAGCGCCGTCCTGGGGAACCTGGACGCGTTCTTCACCGCGCAGTCAGCGTACGTGGCGGTGCTCGGAATCATAATAGTGCTGCTCACGATGAGCATGAGCGTCATGGAAAGGAAGCGGGAGTTCGGGATTCTCAAGGCCGTGGGCTGGACCCGCAGCGACGTCATGCGCCTGGTCCTCCTGGAATCGGCGTTCCTGGGCGCCTGCGCGGGGGTGCTGGGCTGCGCGGCAGGAGCCGCATCCGCGCGCCTGCTCGGCGAGTTCCTGCCCTTCAAGCCGCTGGTCGCGCCCTGGCTCGTGTCCCTGACCTTCTTCATCGGCGTGTTCCTCGGAGTCTGCGGGGGGATTTACCCCGCCTTCAAGGCCGCAAGCCTGGATCCCGTGGAGGCGATGAGGACGGAATGAATCCCGAGTCGAACCAGGCCGGCGGCGCCAATCCGATGCTCTCCGCGAGGGGAATCGAAAAGACGTACAAGAAGGGCTCGAACCAGGTCCGGTCCCTCCGCGGGGTCGATCTCGACGTGGCGCGGGGGGAGCTGCTCTACATCGTCGGCCCCTCCGGATCGGGCAAGTCGACGCTGCTCGGCATACTCGGCGCGCTCGACAGGCCCACTGCAGGCACCCTGCTCCTCGACGGACGGGACGTCTTCGACCGGACCGACCGGGAGCTTGCCCTCCTGCGCAGGAGGAAGTTCGGATTCGTATTCCAGGCGTTCAACCTGATACCCACGCTGACCGCCGTGGGCAACGTCCTTTCGCCGCTGATCCCGGACGGATCGGCCCGCAAGGCCGAAGCCGAGGCCCGTGACCTTCTGGCGAGGCTCGGCCTGGCCGGCCGGCTCGACCACAAGCCGTTCGAGCTCAGCGGCGGGGAGCAGCAGCGCGTCGCGCTCGCCAGGGCGCTCATAGGCAAGCCGGAAATCCTCTTCGCCGACGAGCCGACCGGCGAACTCGACAGCGAAAAGGGCGGGGAGATAATCGACATGATACGCGCCCTCAACCGCGATCCCGGGGTGACGGTGCTCATCGTCACTCACGCCCTGCAGCATATAAGAAGCGGCGACAGGGTGCAGAGGCTCAAGGACGGCATGTTCGAGAAGGAGGCCTGACGATGCAGCGTTCCATCGGTACCGGATTCGGATGCATCGGGCGGCCCGGTCTCGCGGCCGCCGCGCTGGCGTTCCTCGCCGCCCTGCCTTCCTGCAGCCCCAAGTCCCGGACCGGGCCCGAGACCGTGACCGAGACCCGCACGCTCATGGGGACGCTCGTGACGGTCACCGCCACCTGCGATCGCGGTCCGGCCCAGGAGGTGGTGGACCTCGCGTTCAGGGACATGGCGAACCTCGAGGTTTTGCTCAGCAAGCACCGCGCGGAAAGCGAAGTGAGCCGCATCAACGCTTCCGCGGGGAAATCCCCGGTGAAGGTGTCGGGATACGCGTTCGAGACGATCAGCCTCGCTCTGGAGG
>JBFZBV010000076.1:0-7009 GCA_041308285.1 Planctomycetota bacterium
CGGCGCGGCGCGGTCCTCCTCCTCCCTGCCGGTGCTGAGGAAGGACTTCCTCACGCGGCCGGAGGAGGTGGCCGAATCCAGGCGCGCGGGCGCCGACGCGGTGCTGCTCATCGCGTCGATACTGGAGGGGCGGCTTCTTGAGGAGATGCTCGCGGCGGCGTCCTCGTGCGGCGCAGAGGCGCTCGTCGAGGTGCGGAGCATGGAGGAGCTCGACGCCGCGGTCCTCGCGGGGGCCAAGGCCGTAGGGGTCAACAGCCGCAATCTGCGGACCCTGGAGGTCGACTTCGCCCAGGCCGGCATAATCATCCCCAGGGTGCCGGCGGGCGTCGCAGCCGTGGCCGAGAGCGGCATTGCGACGCGGGAGGGGATGCTGAGGATGCAGGATTTCGGGGCGGACGCGGCGCTCGTGGGGACCGCGCTGGCGACGGCGGCGGACCCGTGCGCGGCGGCGCGCATGCTTCTCGGCCGCGCCGGAGGGCGCGCCCATGCGAAAAGCATCAGGGATTGAGGAAGCTTGCATTACGGATGCAAGGCAGGGCCGGCACCCCTCACCCCCGGCACTCTCCCCGGGGGAGAGGGAGGAGGATGGGAGGAGCGCGGGGAAGGATAACGCCGGCTGGGGGCTTTCCATGATTGACGTGAAGATTTGCGGGGTGACGCGCGTGGAGGACGCCTTGGCGGCGGAGTCGGCGGGCGCGTCGGCGGTGGGGATGGTGTTCGCCCCGGGGCCGCGGCGCGTGACGATTGGGCAGGCGGCCGCGATTTGCTCGGCCCTGGGCCCTGCGGTGGTGCGGGTGGGGGTGTTCGCGGGATCCGGCGCGGAATTCGTGAGGATTGCGGCTTTCGAGGCGGGCCTGGACCTGGTGCAGCTCCACGGGCCGGAGACGCCCGGGTTCATCGAGGAACTCGGGGTCCCGGCCTACAAGGCGCACAGGGCGAAGGGCGAGTCGGTGCTCGACGAGATAAGGGCATTCGGGCCCGGGGCGTTCCTGCTCGACGCGCACTCCGAGGGGGCCCTGGGCGGGACGGGGCTCAGGGTGGACGAGGATCTCGCCGCGCGGGCCGCGCTCATCGGCCCGATGATACTGGCCGGAGGGCTCAGGCCGGGGCTGGCGGCGGGAGCGGTGCGGCGCGTGAGGCCGGCGGCGGTGGACGCGAGCTCGGGCGTGGAGTCGGCGCCGGGCGTCAAGGACGAATATCTCATGAGGCGCTTCATTTCGGAGGTGTCGGGATGCAGCCGGACAGCAGGGGATACTTCGGCAGGTACGGGGGGCGGTTTGTTCCGGAGACTGTCGTGCAGGCGCTGAACGGCCTCGCCGAGGCGTACGAGGCCGCGAGGCGGGACAGGGGCTTCAGGAGGAGGTACCTCCGCCTGCTCGCCGAGTACTCGGGCAGGCCCACGCCGCTCTGCAGGGCGGACAACCTTGGCCGGGCATGGGGCGGATCGGCGGTGTACCTCAAGCGGGAGGACCTGAACCACACCGGATCGCACAAGATAAACAACTGCCTCGGCCAGGCGCTTCTGGCGAAGGAGCGCGGCAGGAGCCGCGTCATCGCCGAGACGGGCGCGGGCCAGCACGGGGTGGCGGCGGCCGCGGCATGCGCGCTCATGGGCCTTTCATGCACCGTGTACATGGGCCGGCTGGACATGGGAAGGCAGGCGGTGAACGTGCGGAAGATGCTGCTCATGGGCGCGGAAGTCAGGTGCGTGGCCCAGGGGTCGGAGACGCTGAAGGACGCGATAAACGAGGCGATGCGAGACTGGGCGGAGAGCCACGACACGACGCACTACATGATTGGCTCCGTGGTGGGGCCGCACCCGTACCCGGCCATGGTCAGGGACTTCCAGAGCGTCATCGGATTCGAGACCAGGCGCCAGTTCCTCGCGCGGGAAGGCAGGCTCCCCTCCGCCGTCGTGGCCTGCGTGGGCGGGGGGTCCAACTCCATGGGCATGTTCGCGGCGTTCCTGCGCAGGCCCCGGGTGAGGCTCGTGGGCGTTGAGGCCTACGGCAGGGGGCCGGCGCCGGGCGACAACGCAGCGACGCTCCGCCTCGGGTCGCCCGGCGTGCTGCACGGGGCGTACACGTACCTCCTGCACGACGCATGGGGCCAGATTCTCGAGACGCACTCGGTGTCGGCCGGGCTCGACTATCCCGGCGTGGGTCCTGAGCACTCGTTCCTCAAGGACTCGGGCAGGGTCGAATACGCATGCGCGTCCGACGAGGAGGCGCTCGATGCTTTCGGGGAGCTCGCGTCCCGCGAGGGCATAATCCCGGCGCTCGAGTCGGCGCACGCGCTGGCCTTCGGCCGCAGGGCGGCCCTGGAGGCCGGACCGGCCGGGGCGATAGTGATAAGCCTCTCCGGCAGGGGCGACAAGGACATGGACATCGCCGGAGCCGCATGCGCGGCCGGTCGGAAGGAGGCCTGAAATGTCCGCTTCGATTCGAGACATGGCGGCCGGAATCAAGAAGCGCGGCGGCAAGGCCCTCGTGCCCTACTTCATGGGCCTGTGGCCCGACGCGGCGTCGTTCCACGGCCTCGTGCTCGGATCGGTCCGCGCGGGGGCGGACGCCGTGGAAATAGGGGTGCCGTTCTCCGACCCGGTGGCGGACGGGCCCCTGATCCAGGCCGCGGGGCGCGAGGCGCTCTCCAAGGGCGCGGCTCCGCCCGACGTGTTCAGGGAAACCGCGCGCATCGCCTGCAGGACCGACGCGCCCGTCGTGCTCATGACCTACGCGAACCCGGTGCTGAGGATGGGCGCGGACAGGTTCTTCGCCGCAGCGGCCCAGTCCGGGGCGAGCGGCGTCATCGTGCCGGACGCGCCGCTGGAGGAATCGGACGGCCTTCGCGGCCCGGCAGCCGCGGCGGGGATTGAGCTCATACCCATGATATGCCGGGGCGCGCCGGAGAGCAGAATCGAGGCCGCCGCGGCCCGCGCAGGGGCGTTCCTCTATCTCGTGGCGCTCAAGGGAGTGACGGGGCCCAGGGAGGGATGGGAGCCCGACGTCGCGGCGGAGGTCGCCACTGCGAGGAGGTTCTCCGCCGTGCCGGTATACGCCGGCTTCGGCATATCCTCGGCCGGCCAGGCCGCGTCCGCGGCTTCGCAGGCGGACGGAGCCGTCGTCGGGAGCGCGCTCATAGGGGCGTACCGCTCGGGGGGGCCCGAGGCCGTGTTCGGACTGATTCGGGCCATGCGCCGCGCCATAGACGGCGATTTCCAGTGTGCTTTTCAAGGGGGTGAAAAATGCGGGTGTTCATGAAGGGCGGATCGAATCTGAAGGACGTCGGGTCGGTGCTCGCGGCAGCCGAGAGCGAGGGCCTGTCCCCCTACGTCGTCAGGGAGAACGGCGGGATTACCGTGGTTGCGCCGGGCGCGGACGCGGAGTCCGCCGGCCGAAGGTTCTCGCGGCTTCCCTGCGTGGAGTCGGTGGCGGAGTTCACGCACCCGTTCAAGCTCGTGAGCCGCGAGTTCAGGCGGGCGAAGAGCGTGGTGAACGCGGGCGGAGTGGAATTCGGCGGGTCCGGAATCGCGCTCGTCGCGGGCCCCTGCGCGGTGGAATCCAGGGACGGGTTTTTCCGGCTTGCGGAGGCGGTGAAGGAAGCGGGCGCCGACATGCTGCGCGGCGGGGCCTACAAGCCGCGAAGCTCGCCGTACTCGTTCCAGGGCCTCAAGGCCGAGGGGCTCCGCATCCTCGCGGAAGCCAGGGAGAAGTTCGGCCTGCCGGTGGTCACCGAGGTCATGTCCCCGCAGGACGTGCCGCTCGTGGCGGAGCACGCGGACATGCTGCAGGTGGGATCGAGGAACATGCAGAACACCGCACTGCTCGAGGCCCTGGGCTCGGCCGGCAGGCCGGTTCTCCTCAAGAGGGGGATGATGTCGACGGTGGAGGAGATGCTGCTTTCGGCGGAATACGTGGTCCGCGCAGGCAACCCGTCCGTGGTGCTGTGCGAGCGGGGGATCCGCACGTTCGAGCGGAGCACGCGCAACACGCTGGACGTGACGGCCGTAGCCGTGGCCTCGGACCTGAGCCACCTGCCAATCGTGGTGGACCCGAGCCACGCGACAGGGAACAGGCGCTACGTGAGGGCCGCGGCGCTCGCGGGCGTCGCAGCCGGGGCGGACGGCCTTATGGTCGAGGTGCACCAGAACCCGGAAGAGGCGCTCTGCGACGGGGAACAGAGCCTGACGCCCGCGGAGTTCCGCGAAATGGCCGAGGCCGCCTCAGCGGTGGCCCGCGCCGTCGGGAAGCGTTCCGCTTCACCATTTTTCCGCTCGCAACAGGCGCTCAGGGCGGAAAAATAGTGGTGCCCATCGGAGTCAGGGTGCAAGTTCAGGTCGAGACGTATGGAAGCGTTCCGCTTCACCATTTTTCCGCCCGCAACAGGCGCTCAGGGCGGAAAAATAGTGGTGCCCATCGGAGGCGGAGTGCCTGTTCAAGTCAAGACGCCCGCGGCCAGCCTGCCCGCGGTGATTCGGCATCGGACAGCCGCCGAACGGCGCCGGACAGAGCCGCGGCCGCAAGGCCGCGGTGGTTTATTCTATGTAAACATCCTGCATACTCATCCCGGGGGTGTTCGGAACGTTTTCGAGAATGATCGCCCGCGGACATCACCCAGTCCGCATGCGGTCCTCGGAGTGGCTCAGCAGAGCTTCGCCCTCCCGCTCGACTCGGAAGAGCCTGGAATGGGAGGGCCGTCACATGCCGCGGTACATCTTCATGTATTCGCGCGCGCTGCGGTTCCAGGACCAGTCCTTGGCCATGCCGTTCGCCATGAGCCGGCGCCACGAGTCCTTGTTCGAGAAGGCCCTCATGGCCCGGGCGATGCACTCGAGGAGCCTGGCGGAATCCGCCTCGCGGAACACGAATCCCGTGGACAGGCCGGCGGCGAGGTCATCCTCGGTGAAGTCCTGCACGGTGTCCGCGAGGCCGCCGGTGGCGCGCACGACGGGCACGGTGCCGTAGGCGAGGCTCATGAGCTGGTTGAGGCCGCAGGGCTCGTAGCGCGACGGCATGAGGAAGGCGTCTGCGCCGGCTTCAATCCTGTGCGCCAGACCGGGGTCGAAGGCCAGGAAGGCCTTCACGGATCCCCTGTGCTTCTGCTGGGCGTCCTCGAGCATCTTGTGGTACTTGGGGTCGCCCGTGCCCAGCACCACGAACTTCATGCCCATTGCCACGGCGTCGTCCAGTATCTCGAGTATCAGGTCGATGCCCTTCTGGGGGTCGAGCCTGGTGATGGACGCGAACAGGGGGAAGCCGTCGTCCCTGATTCCGGCTTCCCTGAGGAGGGCCTTCCTGCATGCGGCCTTGCCCGACGGATCTGCGGCGGAATAGTGCGCGGCGATGTGCTCGTCGGCCGACGGGTCCCAGACCGCCGCGTCTATCCCGTTGACGATGCCGAAGAGGTCGCCGGAGCGCTCGGCGAGGACCCCTTCGAGCCCGCAGCCGAACTCCGCCGTCTTAATCTCCTCCGCATACGTCTTCGACACAGTGTTAATCCTGTCGGCGAACACGATTCCGCCCTTGAGGAAGTTCAGCTTGTCGTAGAACTCGAGCTGCTTCCAGTTGTACAAATCCCACGACAGGCCGGTGAGGGGCATGTCGAAGTGCCAGAACAGCCCCTGATAGCCCATGTTGTGGATTGTGAGCGCGTACCGGGCCTTGGCTGCCCACGGCTGGTCCGCGTAGATTGTCTTGCCGTAGACCGGCACCATGGCGGACTGCCAGTCGTTGACGTGGATGACGTCGGGCTCGAGGCCCAGGGCGCCCACGCACTCCAGGACGCTCCTGCTGAAGAAGATGAACCGGGATGAGTTGTCCTCGTAGTCCCGGCCTTTCTCCTGGTAGAGCCCGTCCCTCATGAAGAAAGGGTCGTATTTGACGAAGTAGGCGCGCACGCCCGACTCCGGGAGCATGCCCTCGAGCAGGCCGGCCTCGATCTTTCCGCTGCCGAGCGGCACCTGGATGCGGACGCCGGTGTCCTTGATGGCGAAGCCGCTCTTCCGGGTTTCGAGGTAGTAGGGCGAGACGACCGAGACCTCGGCGCCCTGGGCCTCGAGCGCCTTCGGGAGCGATCCGGCGACGTCGGCAAGTCCGCCGGTCTTGGAGAAAGGAACGACTTCGGGGGAGACGTACGTAATCTTCATACGCTGCACCTTAAAGCCCTGCAATCCGGGCGGCCTGCGCAGGCCTTCCCGCCAGAGGGGGTTATAACACGCGGGCCGCCTGCGGAAGAGAGAAAACCCGCCGCAAGGCCGCGAAAAACCGCCTCCGGGATCCCGGCCGCGGCGTCAGAGCTTGCCGCCGCGCTTCAGAATGACCATGTACTCGAAGAGGTCCACAGGCAGGTTGAACGTGCACTTGAACGCCCCGCCGAGGACAATCACCGATCCGGCCCTCATCTCCCTCGCGTCGCTAGGCCCCACGTAGAGCCCGTCGAGCACGGTCCCGTTGGTGGAGTTCGCGTCGACAATCGTGTAGACGCCCTTCGCCGAATCCCTCCTCACCAGGGCGTGGAGCTTGGACACGGCAGGGCTGTCAATCACGACGTCGTTCTCGCCGCCCCGGCCCAGCGTTATCAGCCCGGGGTACCTGCGATCCGCTCCCTTGGCCAGGGGGAAGAGCAGGAGGAACCCGGCCTCGGACTTGAGACCTTCGAGATCAGATTCGCCCACGCCGGCCAGGAGGACCTGCGGAAGCACCGGTCTCCACACCGCGCCGGCGTCCAGCTTGCCTTTCCTGGGGTCGAGAAGGAGGAATGCGTCCTTGTGGGCGGCCTCGAATTCCTCGAGGCTCATGGACGCCGTTTCCGAGGCGAAGTCAGCGAATGTCTTCATAATCCACCGGACAATCCCCTTCTGGGGAATTCGCGGCCGCGCGCTCCGGTCTGCTTCTTTCCAAAGCATATTAGAGCGCGGTCCGGATGTAAAGCCGCACGCGCGCGGCGCAGCGATGAAGAGTCGCGCGCGGAATCGTCGATTTGCTCGGCACGCGCCGCGCCCGCAATCCGC
>JBFZBV010000077.1:0-5532 GCA_041308285.1 Planctomycetota bacterium
TGAACTCGCTCAGGCAGTTCATAAACCAGGCGGGAGGGCAAATCCAGGGCATCGACAACGTGGAAGTCCTCATTATCTCCGACTACGCCCCGAACGTCAGGCGCATGGCGGAAATCAGCGAGCTCATGGACGTGCCCGGGCCCTCCCTCAAGATGGAGGTCGTTGCCCTGAGCAACGCCCCCACCGCCGAGGTCATAAAGATCCTCTCGAGGCTGACCGCCCCGCAGGCCGCCAGGGGCCAGGCCCAGCCCCAGGCCGGCAGGGGGCAGATTGCTTCCGAGGTCTACTTCGTGTCCGACGACAGGACCAACTCAATCATCATCCAGGCCATGGCCGACCAGATAGACAAAATCAAGAAGCTCATCTCCATGCTGGACGTGCGCATGGACGGCAGCGCCGTAGGAATCAACATCGTCAAGCTCAGGCACACGAACGCCGAGGACATGGAGGAGGAGATAAACGACATCCTCGAGGCCAGGCCGAGCCTCCTGCGGGCCCAGTCATCCGGCCGAGCCGCGGACGGCGCGCCCCAGCCCGGCGTCCCCTACCCGCAGCCGTCCGGCGGGACGGCCGGCGGGGAGGCCGAGTCGAAGATGGCCGCCATCGCCGACAAGGTCACGAACTCGCTGATTATCGTGGCTCCCGAGGCGGAGTTCGCCGAAATCCGCAAGGTCATCGACCAGCTGGACGTGAGGAGGCCGCAGGTGCTGGTGGAGGTCGCAATCGTCGAGGTGAACGCGGGCGAGGGCATGACCGTCGGAGTGGAACTCACGACGATGGACGGGGCCCGCGACGGCCAGACCCGCGGGTTCGGCGCCACCCAGTGGGGCTTCTCCAACATGGTGGACACCGACGGCAACCCCATACTGCCCGGATCCTCGGGCTACCCCGGGGGCAGGCTGCCGACCTCCACGTCCGGCATGACCATCGGGTTCCACCGCGGCAAGGAGTACCGCATCCCGCTTCTGCTGAACCTTCTCGGCAACGACAACCAGATCAACGTCATCTCCATGCCCCACATAGTCACCGTCGACAACAAGAAGGCGGAAATCAAGGTGCTCAACATGGAGCCGACGTCCACGTCGTCCTCGACCGCGGCCGTGTCCAACCAGATAGGCTTCGGCGGGTTCGAGGAAGCCGGCGTGACCCTCACCATCGTGCCCCACATCTGCTCGGACGACTACCTCACCCTGGAAATCACCCAGAAGATATCCCAGTTCACCGGGAACCCGACGGTCCTCGAGAGCGGCGGCCAAATCACGGGCATCCTGCCGCCCGGGAAGAACACCAACGAGCTCAAGAGCGTGATAACGATTCCCAACAGCAGGACCGTGGTCATCGGCGGGCTGACGTCGACGAAGAAGACCAGGACCGTGAGCAAGATCCCGCTGCTGGGCGACATCCCCCTCCTCGGGATGCTTTTCCGCAGGGAGAGCACGGACAAGAAGAAGACCAACCTCTTCCTCTTCATCACGCCGCACATCCTCAAGGACGACGACTTCCACGACTACGAGAAGCTCAGCGGCGGCCGCATCGCCGAGGCCGGAGCCGCGGGGCTGGAAACGGACCAGATTGACAGGCACTGGCGGTCGGCCGGGGCGCTGGAGCGCGAGATGCTCTCGAGGCCCGCGGGGTCGTACATGAGCCGCATGGAATACAGGAGGGCCTCGGATTGAACTCCCCCATCATGGAAAACGCCATCAAGTGCCACTCCGCGCGCCTCCTCGGCGGCGGACTGACCACCGAGGCGAAGCTCTCCGAGTGCCTCAGGGCCGTGGGCGAGGAAGGCCTGCCCGTCGACGAGGCCCTGATGGAAATCGGCGGCCTCCCGGAGGACGAGGCGCTCAGGATAGTCGCGGGCATGCTGGGGCTCGAATTCCTCCCCGCGCTGGCCGACGCGAAGATACCGCAGCAGTTCCTGGACAAGGTGCCGGTGCATTTCGCCCGCGCCTACGGGCTCGCGGGAATCTCCGACGGCCCGGGCGCCGTGAGGGTCGCCACTTCCGCGCCGCTCGACGTCCACCCCATGGACGAGCTCGCGTCCATGCTCGACGCGGCGGTCGACCCGGTGGTCTCGACGCGGGGGGAAATCATCGCCCTCATCAACCGCGCCTACCAGCAGAAGGCCGACATGGTCGACGAGACCCTCGAGGGCATCCAGGACGACGACATCCTGGGCGTCGCCGAGGAAATCGAGTACGCCGAGGACGTCCTCGACCTGCACGACAAGGCCCCGATAATCAAGCTCGTCAACATGGTCCTGTTCCAGGCCCTGAAGATGAGGGCCAGCGACGTGCACGTGCAGCCCTACGAGGACAAGCTCGTCGTGAGGTACAGGATAGACGGAGTGCTGCACGACGTCCTCTCGCCCCCGAAGAAGCTCCAGGATGCAGTGATCTCGAGAATCAAGGTCATGGGCAAGATGGACATCGCGGAGAGGCGCCTGCCGCAGGACGGCAGGGCCACGATCAGGGTGGGCAACTCGGAGGTCGACCTCAGGATTTCATCGGTCCCCACGAACTACGGCGAGAGAATCGTGCTCAGGCTGCTCGACAAGAGCGCGAGGCTCTACGAGCTCGAGGAGCTGGGCGCCGGGCCGGAGACGATAGTCGTATTCAATAAAATCATCCACAACCCCCACGGCATCATCTTCGTCACCGGCCCCACGGGCTCCGGCAAGACCACCACGCTCTACTCCGTGCTCAACCGGATAAACTCGAAGGAGAAGAACGTCATAACAATCGAGGACCCCATCGAGTACCACCTCAACGGGATATCCCAGATTCAGGTGTCGAACAAGAAGGGCCTGACCTTCGCGTCCGGCCTGAGGTCCATCCTCCGCCAGGACCCCGACATAATGATGGTCGGCGAGGTGCGCGACAAGGAGACGGCCAACATAGCCATCCAGTCGGCCCTCACCGGGCACCTCGTGTTCTCGACCCTGCACACCAACGACTCGTCGGGCGCCGTGACCAGGATGCTGGACCTCGGGATAGAGGCCTACCTCGTCTCGTCGACCGTCGTCGCGGCCCTCGCCCAGCGGCTCGTCAGGCTCATATGCTTGAACTGCAAGGAGCCCGTCAGGCCTTCCGCGGAGGAGCTCAGGGAAATCGGGCTCGGGCCGGAGGACGTTCCGGACGGAATCCTGTACCACGGGGCCGGCTGCGACAAGTGCATGGGCACGGGATACCTCGGCAGGACCGGCATATTCGAGCTCCTGACGGTGAACGATTTCGTGAGGAGGCAGATAATCAACTGCGACGGCGCGACCTTCATAAAGAAGGCCGCCGTGGAGCGCGGGCTCGTCACGCTGAGGATGGACGGAGCCAGGAAGGTGGCCATGGGGCTCACGACCATAGACGAGGTCCTGAACGTGACGCAGATGGACATCGAGTGACCCGGCGCTGCCGGGGGGGTGCGGGGGAATGCCGGTATTCGAGTACAAGGCGCTCAGCGCCGACGGCAAGGCCTTGAAGGGCGTCCTGGACGCGGACAGCCCCAAGGCGCTCAGGGAGAAGCTCAAGTCCAAGGGCGTGTTCGTCACGGACCTCGGCGAAATCCGGCGCGACGCACCGGACAAGGACGGCGTCGTCTCGATTCCGAGGGTGGTCCGCAGCCGGAAGTCCGCGGAAATCACGATGCTCACGAGGCAGCTCTCCACGCTCCTCGGCGCCGGCCTGACCATTTCCGACTCGCTGTCCGCGGTCATCGAGCAGATTTCCAGCCGCAAGCTCCAGGGCGTGTTCCGGGACCTGCGCGAGAAGATTTCCCAGGGAGCGAGCTTCGGCGAGGCGCTGGACCAGCACCCGCGGTTCTTCTCGAGCCTCTACGTCAACATGGTCAAGGCCGGCGAGGCGTCCGGCAACCTCGACCAAATCCTGGGGAGGCTCGCGGACTTCCTCCAGAAGCAGAACCGCCTGCAGAGCAAAATCGTCGCGTCCCTGACCTACCCGATGGTCCTGGTGGCGGTGGGCGCGCTGGTCATATTCGTGCTCATGAAGTTCGCCGTGCCGAAGATCCTCGTCGTCCTCGAGTCCAGCAGGCGGGCGCTGCCGTGGCCCACGAAGCTGCTCGTGAGCGTGAGCGGCGTGTTCGAGAACTACTGGCACGTCATGCTGGTTTCCGCGGCCGTGCTCTACGTGGCGTACCGCCTCGCCGTGATGACCGAGCGCGGCGGGCTCTTCCGCGACACGGCCATGCTCAGGATCCCCCTCTTCGGGGAGCTGTTCCGCAAGCAGGCCGTCGCGCGGTTCGCAATGACGTTCTCCATCCTCCTCAAGAGCGGGATATCGGTCCTGGACGGGCTCGACATAGTCCGGAGGGTGGTCAGCAACAGGCTGTTGTCGAAGACGCTCGAGAACCTGCGCACGCGCATCATGGAGGGCACGGACATCGCCACGCCCCTCAAGAAGAGCGGCGTGTTCCCGCCGGTCGTGGGCTACATGATTGCGATAGGCGAGGAGAGCGGCCAGCTGGAGGACATGCTGGTGAAGATCTCCGACGCCTACGAGGACGAGATTGAGTTGACCACCCAGAAGATGATGGCTCTTCTCGAGCCGGCCATAATCCTCTCGCTCGGAGGCATGGTCGCCTTCATCGCGGGGTCGATTATCTGGCCCATACTCGAGATGAGCAAGATAAGGTGACGGAGGGGATATGAGGAAGAATCGCCGTTCCGCGGAATCCGCCGGGTTCAGCCTCATCGAGCTCATGGTCGTGATATGCATCATGGCCATGCTTGCCGGTGGGGTCTCGATCTACCTGCTCGGGGCCAAGGGCGACGCCGAGAAGGCCAGGGTCAGGTCCGACTTCGCGCAGCTCGACGACGCGATGAAAATCTACCGCCTCAAGATGAACAAGTACCCCGACTCAATCGAGGAGCTCACGAAGCCGCTGCCCGGCCACGCCGAGGGCCTGCTCAAGAAAGCCCCCAGGGACCCCTGGGGCGAGCCGTACATCTACAAGAGGGTGGAGGACGGCTTCGAAATCAGGACCCTCGGCGCTGACAAGGCCGACGGCGGGACCGGAAGCGACGCGGACCTCTCGAACCTCGACGAGGAGGAGGGGGAGGAGACGAAGTGACGGCAGGAATTCCCGGGAGTCGCTGACATGAGCGCCCTGTCCATCCGCGAATACGGGTTCGGCAATCCGCGCGGCCTGCGCAGCGCTTCCGCGGCGGGCTTCAGCCTGATTGAGCTCATGATTGTCATATGCCTCCTCGGTCTGCTCGCCGGAGCGGTGATGATCGGCGTGGAGACCGCCGTCCCCTCGTTCAGGATAGAGGGCGCAGCCAGGAAGCTCGCAGCGACAGTCGCGAACCTGAGGGCCGAGGCCGCCATAAGCGGCCTGCCCAGGGGGATAGAGTACGACCTCGAGAACGGCGCCTACACCATGCTCGTCCCGCCCGAGACCGGGGAGGGGGCCGAGCCGGAACCTGTCGAGGCCGACGACCTGAAGGAACTGAAGCCCGACAGCCTCGGCACGGGGATAATCATCGAGGACGTCGCCTTCGGCGAGAGGAAAATCTACAGG
>JBFZBV010000078.1:0-4884 GCA_041308285.1 Planctomycetota bacterium
TTGCCGGAAATCTGCGATTCATCTTTGACCTCCAAGCCAGGTTCAGGGTTCGGAAAGCCGCGCGAGACGGCTTGCTGAAATGTGCGGAATGTACTCGACTATCGGCCCTGAAAACGCCGGGAAAACCGATTCCGCAGCAACACCCATGATTTTAATTCCGGTCGCGAATGTCAAGCCATTTCCCAGGGGCGCGGAAGCCCCGTATTTGAAACGGAGGACGCGTGCGCGTGTTACGCGCTTCGCATCGAGGCAATGTAATTCTTCGGTAACAGCGGAAGCCCCGGCCCGCGCGGAACTCACTGCGGGACGCCCCGGCACACGTGCACCTTGTCCGCCGCCGGCTCGGCCAGGGCCGCGTCCATGAACCCGTCCCCGTCGAAGTCCGCCAGCGCCAATCCCGAGAGGGCGCCCGGGAACGCGAGGTCGAGGTTGAGCGCGGGCTTGATGCCGCCCCCCCCGTTGCCCATCCGAACGGAAAAGACGAATCCGTCCGCGACAGTGAAATCGCCCGTCCCGTCGCCGTTGAAGTCGGCGATAGCAATCGAGGAGGGGGCTGCGAAAGGCAGGGCGGCCGCGATGCCGAAGGTCCCGTCCTGGTTCTGGAGGAGCACGGCCGTCCCGCCCGGGCAGGCGAGCGCCGCGTCGGGCCGCGGGTCCATGTCGATTCTTCCCGCGGCGGCGAAGCCGGGCGGGAAAGGCAGGGCCGTCGTATTCCTCGGCAGGAGCCCCTGCACCGGGTCTCCCAGGAGCACGGACAAGCTCTGCTCGGCCGGATCGGCCACCAGGAGGTCGACCCTGCCGTCCGAGTTCATGTCGAACGCGGCGCATGCCGCAGGGCCGGGCCCCAGGGCGCGGTTCCCGCATGCGGAGAAGGACCCGCCCGGGCGGGCGAGGAACACGTCTGCGCCTCCCGGTCCGATTGCGGCCGCGTCGTCGAGCCCGTCGCCGTCGAAGTCGCCGACCGCGGCGAGCGCGGCCTGGGCGGAGACCGCGAATCCGCCGGCTGCCGCGAACCCTCCGGCGCCGTCGCCGAGGAACAGGACGGCCGCAGCGGAGCCGGGGCAGAGGGCGAGCACGTCCGGCCTCCCGTCGCCGTCGAAGTCGCCGCATCCGGCCTGGACGGCCTGCGATGGTGCCGTCATCTCCGAGGATTGGGGGAACGAGGAGGATCCGCCGTTCAGGAGCACGCCGATTCTGTCCTGCCATGCGCCGGAGTAGAGCAGGCCGATGTCGGGCAGCCCGTCCAGGTTGACGTCGCACGCGAACGCCGCGCGCGGGGAGGGGCGGGGCGAGGGGAAGCCGGAGGAGACGAGGACCTGCCCGGCGGGATACACGAAGAAGCCGTCCAGGAGCACCGCCTCGCCGATGCCCGCCGCGGATATCGACACGTCTGCGGGGCCCGTGCAGTCGAAAACCGGAGTCGAGACCTCGGCGTACCACAGCCACCCGCAGAACGGGCCGCCTATCGAGACGACCGGGGCCGGTTCGCCGCCTATTCCCGCGCCGACCGTCCGGGTCCCGTCGAATCCGGACGACTGGAAATAGATTCGGACCGTTTCGCCTCCGGTCTTCACTCCCCTGGACGGTTCCGCGCACTTCACGAGGAGCGGGGCCCGCACCGTCTCCTCGTCGACGTGGAACGCGTCGGCGCAGCCGGACGCCATCGCGATTGCCAGCGCGGCTGTTGCAAACGCCCTCATGTGACGCCTCCCAGGACCGGCCCGGCCGGACCGGGCAAGAATGGACGCCATGCCCCGGCCCAATCCTCCATAACCCGGACGAGCCGGAACCAAATAAGCAAGGCTCGTCCGGGTTATGACACGCGCTGTGCGCGTGAAAAGCGGAATATCCTTTCAATTTCTACAATAATATTTCGACGAAGTTACTAAAGGCCGAAGGCGCCTAGAACGCCAGCCCTGCGGACAGCCCCACGGAAATCCTGTCCCTGAATCCGCCTGCCGAGGCCGCCATGTAGCCCGCTTCGACGGCTATTTCCAGCCCGCCGAGATTCATGCGCAGGCCGGCGCACGCGCCGGCCGCAGGACCGGTCCCCTCGGGCCCCTTGACGACACCGGCGAAGGCGCGCATCTCGAGGGAGATCGGGCCCGAGGACCACGCCGTGGATCCGAGCGAGAGAATCCCGGCGTATTCCGCGCCCCAGGTCTCCAGCATGCCCCGACGGACGGTCTCGACCGTGAACGTCTCGCCGCCGACGGCGATTTCGGACATCGCGGTCTCCTCGTGCGGGGCGGCGCTGGAGGCGCAGGAAATCCCGAACGACGCGCCCGCGAAGACCCCGCGGCCGAGGAATCCGAATACGGACACCTCCGATCTGAACGCCGCCGGGGCGGACGCCCCCTGCCGTTCCGTCCACACGTCGAGGCAGCCGCCCAGGCTAATCCTGACCGACGGGGCGCGCCCCGATCCTCCGGACGGCGGGGGGCCTGCCGAATCCCCGGGCTCCGGCGCAGGGGTGTCCGGTCCCGTTCCGACGTCAGGCGAATCGTCGGAATCGAGGTCGACCACCAGCACGGAGGCGAGGAGTGATTCCGACTGCCCGTCCGGCGGGGCGTTCCGATGCCCGCGGGATCCGGGATCCCGGTCGGAGGATTCGATGACCAGGGCGGACGCGAAGGCCGGCCGCGGCCGTGCGCGCGATTCGAAGCGGAGCTCGCCCGAGTCCGGCATTTCCGCGCGGCAGGGATTCAGGGCGGCGGCGGACAGCAGCATGGAGGCGGCGGCAGCGAGAACTCCCGGCATCGGACTTGGCATCTTTCACCCCGGCAGCGCGCATGACTTGCGCAGCGGCAGCCAGTCTGCCATGCCTGCCGGGTGCCGGTCAAGCGGGAAACGGGGCGCTTGCAGCGGGTCTTCGACAGCGGAGGAGGCGAATCGCGCGGCTATTTCCTGACGAGCATCGCGTCGGCCCAGTCCGCGTGGTCGTTCACGTCGTCGTCCTCCATCTCGAGGATGTCGCCCGCCTAGTCGACCACAAGGCTGAGGGACGAGGCTCCGGTGAGATCCACGGACAGCCTGACCGGGGCCATTCCACCCTTCATCGCCTGGGTCGCGGCCTTTTCCACGCCGTCGACCTTCACGCGGAAGATGACCGAACCTTTCTCGGGCCTCGGGAGGACTTCGTCGTCGATGCCCACGACCGCCTCGAACTTGACGAAACCGCCGCGGAGATCGTACTTAATCTCGGCGTAGGAGTGCGATCCCACGCCCTTGTAGAACCTCTTGCCGCCTAGGGTGATGGGGTTCCCGTCGTAGCTGCGGTCCTTCCTGTAGTTGTACAAACCGGCGGCGTCGAACGGCGGCTTCACGGTCGTCGGGTCGTCGAACAGGTGGCGGATTTCGACGATTTCCACGGGGTCGGCGTCCGAAAGGTACGCGAATCTGCCGTTCCTGAAGGAGACGTTGAGGACCTCCTCGGCGGGGATTTCCAGGTCCTTGCCGAAGCCCGGCGCGAGCGTGAAGATCCCGTTCTTGAACGATGATATGTCCCCGTGGGTGCAGCAGCCGTTGCGGAGCACGAACACCGCATAGACGTTTTCCCGGGGTTTCACCGGCACCAGCGGCGCGACGTATACGCCGAGCAAATCGGACAGGGGTATGGTCTTGGTCTCGCCGGACCTCTCGACGGCTACGCCGGCTGGGGTGATGGAATCGATTGTGCCGGATATCCTGTCGCCGTTCGTCTGGAAGACGAAATCCGACGCCGGTTCCCTGCCGGTCTCGAGTCTCCTGCCCCGTGCCGCGGGGAACCGAATCCATTTCACGAGGCCGAGGTCGGGCAGTACCACGCAGCCGGCGGACCTGTCCCGGAGGGAGAGCGCCTGCCCTTCGGCGGCCTTCAGATTAAGTTCGCCGAAGAAGACGTCGCCGTTGTGAAGTTCAATCTCGACATCCGAATCGTTCCCCTTGCCCGGGGCGTCGGAGAAAACGACCGACACGACTTCCGCGATCGGGACGGCGGTCTTGCCCTTGGATTCGCTCTGGAAGACCAGGCTTTCCCGCTCGATGGACAGGAGTCTGCCGGCCACGTTCTTTTCGCCGATGGTGTTCAGCGATGCCTGGCCGTGCGCGGCGGCCGTCATGACGGCCAGGAGCAGGACGGCTGCGACAATCGGGATTCGCATGGGATTATCTCCAAACGGGCAGATTAATATAACAAATCGCGTCTTCCACGGCAAAAGCGGACATCTGTCAGCTTGGCAGTATGAACCTGAAGGCGGGCTGTATTCCTGCCACATTGGCAGGCATAAACCCCGCCTCCTGATCTCCGGCAGGAAGCTGCGGCGATATCGCCTTTTAAGACAAGAGGTTAAACTCAACTGCCGCCGGCGGGCGGCGTGGCATATCATTTGCATAACCAAGGGTTTCAAATGTGATTTTTTAGGAGATGCGGGATGGCAAAGCAGTTGGCATTCGACAAGAAAGCTCGCGAAGCCATTTTGAGGGGAGTCCAGAAACTCTCGCGTGCCGTGAAGGCCACGCTCGGGCCGAAGGGCAGGAACGCGGTTCTCGACAAGGGGTGGGGCGCGCCCACGATAACCAAGGACGGCGTCACCGTGGCCGAGGACATCGAGCTCGATGATCCGTTCGAGAACATCGGCGCGCAGCTCGTGAAGCAGGTCGCCAGCAAGACCTCGGACGAGGCCGGCGACGGGACGACGACCGCGACGGTGCTGGTCGAGGCGATATACACCGAGGGGCACAGGCTCCTCACCGCCGGAGCGAATCCCGTGGCCCTCAAGGCGGGCATCGACAAGACCGTCGAGCAGGTCGTCGAGGAGATAAAGAAGCTCTCCAAGCCCGTTTCCGGGCCGAAGGAGATTGAGCAGGTCGCGACGATCGCCTCCAACAACGACACCTCCGTGG
>JBFZBV010000079.1:0-3154 GCA_041308285.1 Planctomycetota bacterium
ATGCAGGGAGACACGGGGGAGCGCATAGGCGCAATCCTCGTGCGCCTGGGGTTCTGCAGGGAGGAGGACGTCCTCGAGGCTCTGAGCGAGCAGACGCACATCCCGGTCTTCGACTTCGCCAAGCTCGAGGTCGACCGGAATCTGTTCCGCGAGATACCTGCGAAGCTCGTCCACTCGCGGACGTTCCTCCCCCTCAAGCGCGAGAACAACACCCTTACGGTGGCCATCTCCGATCCGCTCAACGTCTCGTCCCTCGACGACCTGCGCACAATCCTCGGGGTCGACATCAAGCCGGTCCTAGCCAGGGAAAGGGACATACAGAAGACCATGAAGGAGCTGTTCGGCGTGGGCGCCGACACCGTCGACCAGATGATTGAGGAATCCGCCGAGGATCTCACCGTGCTCGGGGATGACGAGGACAGGTCCGGGGACCTGGAGCTGGTCGAGGACGCCGCGCTAATCAAGCTCGTGAACCAGATAATCAAGGAGGCCCTGGCGGACAGGGCTTCCGACATCCACATAGAGCCGATCGAGGGCGACCTTCGCGTCCGCTACCGCATAGACGGCGTGCTCCACCGCCAGCCGATGCCGCCGCAGCTGAGCAAGTTCTCCTCAGCGATTATCTCGAGGCTCAAAATCATGGCCAACCTCAACATAGCGGAGCGGAGGCTTCCCCAGGACGGTAGAATCAAGCTCAAAATCGGCGGCAGGAACATCGACGTCAGGGTGTCCGTGATACCGACGCTGATTGGCGAGGGAATCGTGATGCGGCTCCTCGACCGCCAGAACATCTCGCTCGGGCTCGAGGAGCTGGGCATGGCGGCGGACACCCTCAAGGTGTTCACGCAAATCATCGCCCAGCCCCACGGCATCTGCCTCGTCACGGGGCCGACCGGCAGCGGGAAGACGACCACGCTCTACGCGGCCCTGAACAATCTCAACGCCCCGGACACCAAGATCATCACGATTGAGGACCCGGTCGAGTACCAGCTCGAGGGCATCAACCAGATACACGTCCGCACGAAAATCGGCCTCACGTTCGCCCACGGGCTCCGGTCCATACTGAGGCACGACCCGGACATCATAATGGTCGGCGAAATCCGGGACCTCGAGACGGCGGAAATCGCCGTGCAGGCCGCGCTCACGGGCCACCTCGTGCTGAGCACGCTGCACACCAACGACGCTCCGCAGGCCATAACCAGGCTCGTCGACATGGGAGTGGAGCCCTTCCTCATATCCTCGACGGTCGAAGGCATGATGGCACAGAGGCTCGTCCGCCTCATCTGCCCCAACTGCAGGGAGGAATACGAGCCGACCGAGCAGGAGAAGGATTTCATCATCACCCACGGCCTGGACAAGGGGCCGGTCGGCACCCTCTGGCGCGGCCGGGGGTGCGAGGAGTGCAGGTTCACCGGCTTTCGGGGCCGCAGCGGCCTCTTCGAGATTTTCCGCGTGGACGACGACATGCGCGACCTCATCAACAAGAACCCCACGTCCCACGTCGTGCGCAGGCAGGCCCGGCTCGGCGGCATGTTGTCCCTGAGGGAGGACGGCTTGAGGAGGGTCCGCGAGGGAAGGACCACCCTCGAGGAGGTAGTGTCCACGGCCAAGGAGGACGAGCCGGCCCGGTCGGCAGCGGCCTCGTAGGCCCGGCGCCTCCGCCCCTTCCCCGCTCTTCGGTGGACTATGGCGAGTTTCGAGTTCAAGGCCAGGAACTCCGGCGGCGAGATGGTGACCGACGTAATCACCGCCGACAGCGAGCGCGCGGTCATGGAAATCCTCGACCGGCGCGGCCTGTTCCCGGTCGAGATAACGGAGAAGGCGCAGGGCGGCCGGATTTCCCGCGGAATCACCGGAAGAGTCGGGACCGACGAGCTGGTGGCGTTCGCGCGGCAGCTCGCCGACCTCCTCAAGGTCGGCATAACGCTCAACAAGGCCCTCGACGCCCTGGCCCGGCAGACGCCGGGATCGGAGCTCGGCCGGGTGGTCGACAACCTGCGCGCCGACGTCGCGTCCGGCACGCCGCTGAGCGAGGCGATGGCCAAGTTCCCGAGGTGCTTCTCCGAGCTTTTCGTCAGCATGGTCGAGGCGGGCGAAGCGGGCGGCTTCCTCGAGGAATCGCTCGAGAGGGTCGCCTCGTTCAGCGAGCAGGTCCAGGAGCTCAAGAGCCGCATCAAGGCGGCCATGGCCTATCCCGTGCTCCTCATGGTCCTGGGCACCGCCGTGGTGGTGTTCCTCCTCGTGTTCTTCATCCCGAAGTTCACGGAGATATTCGCGGACATGGGCGGCGCGCTGCCCTGGCCGACGCGCGCCATGATTGCGGTCTCCGATTTCCTGCAGGGGTACGGCGTCTTCATCCTCGTCGGGCTCGTGGTCCTCGTCTTCCTTGGCCTCCGGGTGCTGGGCACCGAGGCGGGCAAAATCGCCTTCGACAGGGGCAAGCTCCGCGTCCCCGTAATCGGGCCCGTCTTCCAGAAGACCGCAGTGGCGAGGTTCGCCAGGGTCCTGGGCACGCTCCTCAAGAGCGGCGTGTCCATCCTCGACGCAATCGAGATAACGCGGAGGGCGGTCGGAAACCACTGGTTCGGCCGCCATCTCGAGGAGGCCCACGGCCAGGTCAAGGAGGGCCGCAGGCTGGCCGAGCCCCTCAGGGAATTCAAGGAGTTCCCGAGGATGGTCGTCGACATGGTGGCGGTCGGTGAGGAGACGGGGAACCTCGACGACGTCCTGGTGAAGGTTGCCGACAACTACGACAGGCAGGTCGACAGGGCGGTGAAGGTCCTCGTGTCGCTCATGGAGCCGGCGATGCTGATTGTGATGGGCGGCGTGGTCGGGGCCATAGTGATATCCATGCTCCTGCCGGTCTTCACGCTGCAGTCCCTGGTCAAGTGAGTCTCTGCGGCCTCCGCAGAGCCGGACCGGGGGTAGCCGCTGGAAAGGGTGTTCCGGGTCGAGCCGCGCGCGGTCCAGCGCGCCGGGCGGGTGATATAATCCCTGCGGGCCGGCCTTCCGGCCCCGCAAGGCACGGCCGACAGTGTTTGGAGGAGTTGAGAGTGCTTCGATTAAGGACATCGGGCGGGTTCACGCTTGTCGAGCTCCTTCTCGTCATCATCATAATCGCGACCCTGGCCGCGATCGTGGTGCCGAGATTCAC
>JBFZBV010000080.1:0-4782 GCA_041308285.1 Planctomycetota bacterium
GCCGCCGACCGGGACAAGGACGAGGTCGAGCCCGGGCACTTCCTCCACCAGTTCCTTAGCCGCCGTTCCCTGGCCCGAAATGATGGCGAAGTCGTTGTAGGGATGTATGAAGACGGCCCCGGTCTGCTTCATGACTTTTTCGGCGGTCTCCTCCCTGGACTTGAGATTCGGCTCGCAGAAGACGGTTATTCCGCCGTAGTCGCGCACCGCGGCCGCCTTCGCGGGCATCGAGGTCGACGGCATGACTATGTGCGCCGGTACGCCGCGCAGCCTCGCCGCGAGCGCCAGGGCCTGCGCGTGGTTGCCGGACGAGTGGGTAATCACGCCCCGCGAAGCGGCCGCGTCGTCCAGGGAAAACACCGCGTTGCACGCGCCGCGGAACTTGAATGCCCCCACCTTCTGGAAGTTCTCGCACTTGAGGAACACCTTCGCTCCGAGCAGGCCGTCGATGTGCGAGCAGGTGAGCACCGGCGTCCTGTGGGCGTACGGCGCGATCCGGTCCGCCGCTTCCTTCACGTCCCTGAGCTCCGGAATTCTCATGACTGTCCGCCGCAAAAAAAAAAGCGACTGAAGGTTCGGACTCATGCCAGGCCGGGCCCCTTCCGGTTTATACCACGCGAATCGCGCGCGGAAAACTGGTATTTGCCCTGCTCCACGCCGCCTGGCCGCCGGCCTGCCGCGGCGATTCCCGCCTCCGTTTTTACGCGAATGTTACACACCGCTGCGGAACATCGCAGGTCCGGAGCTACTATAATTGAAGCCGTTGCCCGGGCCTGTGCGGCGCGTGCGTAAAATCCTTTGTGCAACCAATCCTAGTTTGCAGACCAGGCCCAGCAACCCGGAACTCCATCGAGAAAAAGTCTTTGAAAAGGGTTTGGGGGAAACTTTCTCCAGAAAGGTTCCCCCAAGAATCGACGGCTTTTGTAATTCTCAAGTTGACGCGCATATGGAGGCCCCCCATGAGATGCATCCCGATTCGCCTGTCGGCCGTCGCGCTCGTCGCCGTCGCCGCTTCCGCGCTCCGCGCCGAGGAGCCGAAGACCGGCCGGCAGGAGGTCAAGGCCGAGGAGTTCGGGTCGTACTACCTTCTGGACGTTCCCGAGAAGTACTCGCAGGACCGCACCTGGCCCCTTCTCGTGGCGCTGCACGGCGCAGGGGACAACGCGAAGAACTTCATCAGCCTCTGGGCCCAGCTCGCGCCCAAGGAAGGCTTCCTGCTCGCGGTGCCCTGCGGGGAAGCCAAGGCGCCGGGCTGGTCGGACGACCAGCGCACATGGTCCGGCGACTCGCCCAAGTTCATCATGTGGATGGTGGAGAAGATCCGGAAGGAATACCGCATCAACGAGGACAGGATCTATCTGAACGGCTTCTCGGCCGGCGGGCACATGACGTTCTACGCAGGCCTGCTCAATCCCGGCATTTTCTCCGCCATTGTGCCGTGCTCAGGCTGCGTCATGCAGCAGACCACGGACTCGGACCTCGAGAAGGCGAAGAACCTGCCTGTCAGAGTGCTCATCGGGGAGAAGGATCCGAACTACCAGCCTGTGCTCCAGAGCGTTGAGCGGCTCAAGAAGGCGGGTTTCAAGACCGTGGTGCTGCGCACGTTCCCCGAACTCGCGCACCAGTACCCCCAGGACGAGAACCCGAAGATACTCAAGTGGTTCGACGAGCTGTACGGGGAGAAAATCAAGGCGAAGGGCCTGACGGAGACGCTGGAGAAGGCGAAGAAGGCGTTCGAGGAGAAGAAGTATTCGGAGGCCGCCGAAGCCGCGAGGAAAATAACCTCACTCGGCATCACAGCGCCCGTCTCCGACGAGGCCGCCGCGCTCCTCGCGAACATCGAAGCCCTGGGCAGGGACCTGCTGGACAAGGCCAAAACCGAACTGGCTGCCGGCAGCGTGCTCGCGGCCGTGGCAGCGTTGAGATCCGTGAAGAAGGACTTCGCGGGCCTGGACTGCGCGCGGGCTGCCGCCGATCGGGAGAAGGAGCTTCTCGCGGACCCGGCCGTGAGGAGGAAAATCGCCGAGGAGGAGGCGCGGCTCAGGCAGGAAGAGGCGGAGAACGCCGCATCCGAATCGCTGGCCAAGGCCGCGGCTCTGCTCGCCTCGGGCAAGGCCGCGGAAGCTCTCAAGGCGTTCGACGAGGTCGCCAGGAAGCACCCGTCGACCGCGGCCGGGAAGGACGCGGCGGACAGGGCGGCGAAGATGCGCGCGGACAAGGGCCTCATGGCGGGCCTCGATCTCGAGAAGAACCTCAAGTCCGCCAAGGGCTGGTACCAGATGGCGGAGAACCTCCGCAAGAACGGCAAGCGCGACGAGGCCCTGAAGTACTACCGCAAAATCGTCGACCTCGTCCCGGACACGGACATCGGCAAGGCGGCGAGGGACAGAATCAGCGAGTTGAAATGAACGGAATGGTGGTCGCCTGGTCGCCCGGCTTCGGCTCGTCCCTGCCGCTCCCGGGGACAATCCTGCCCACGGCCTGGTTCGGATAGACCTTCTCAACGGCCATCCTGGCGACGTAGCCCGATCCGCGGTAGACGGTGAAGAGGAACCCAATCCTGACGCCGTCGTCCTCCCCGCGGTTGATGACCACGAGGTCGAGCCTGTCGCTCACGCCCACGATTGCGCCGCTGATTTCCGGCATCGGGCCGGACGGAAGGGGGGCGACCCCGGCGGGCCCGACGCGCGGAACGCCGCCGTCGGGTCTGCCGGTGTCCTTCACGCTGTCCGCTTTCCCGGATGCCGCCTCCAGTTCGAGCAAGCGGCGCTCAATCGACGCCAGCCGATCGTCGAGGTTCCCGCGGTCTCCGCCTTTCTTGCTCTTTTTCTTCTTCTTCTTGCAGGATTCCTTCTTCTCTTTTTTCTGCTTGTGCGAGCACTCGCGCTTCGAGCGCCCTCCGTCCAGGTCCCAGGCCTGGCAGCCCGCCGCGAGCAGGAATGCAAGCAGGCACAGTGCGATTCTCATGTCCCCGCCCCCCAAGAAGGCCCCAACCGGCCGCAGCCCGGGTCAATCCGCCGCGGCCATGAAAAAAACCCGAGGATATTCTAACCGGCGGCGCATGCGCAGTCAGCCCGGAATCGGCGCGGCTCCCTTTCACGGGATTGCGGACTCTCCTTCAAACCGGAGCCCTTGCCCAGAGATAGCCGATTCCGAGCGGATGGCCCGCGAGCTTCTCGTACGTGCCCGATTTGGCGGCCCATTCCTGGGGGGCGAACGACTCGTCGATTTCCCTGAGAACCAGGCCGCTGCCCGTACCGCATCTCGCGTGGTCGTTCTGGCTGTGGACGTAGTTCTCGATGTAGACGGTCCTGCCTTCGATGGGCACGAAGGTGCCCTTGCCCATGCAGAACATGTGCGGGTGCATGTCGACGAGCATGAAATGCCCCCCGCCTTTCAGCCTTTGCGATACGTAGCCGTACAGCTTCCCCAAATCCGCGATGTGGCAGGAAGCCAGCACGCACAAGGCGAGGTCGAATCCGCCTTCGAGGTCAGGGAAATCGCCCTCGACCAGCCTCTCGTACAATCCCTTGCGCTCAGCCAGGGCCAGCATGTCCCTGGAGACGTCGACTCCGACCGCCCGGAATCTGTACCCCCTGTCCCGCAGCCATGCGGCGTTCCTGCCCGTGCCGCAGCCGAAATCCAGGAGCAGCATCCCGTCCGTCTTCGGAATCTCGCCGAGGAACCTGCCCAGAATCGGCCCGTCCACCGTGTCGGTGAGCATTCCGTCATAGGAAGGCGCCCACCTGCGATATCCCTCGACCGCGGCCAGGCGCTCGAATTCCAGGCCTTCCGGAGGCTCGAAAACCCCGCCGCTGCGGGCCCGGGCGTCCCCCCATGCCGCCGGCCGCTGCGCGTCGAAGCGCGCAGCCGCCGCCCCGCGGGCCTGCCGGATTCGCCCGCGCGCGCACTCGAGCAGACGTCCGGCATCACTCCGCATGTAATCCGCGTCCTCGGGCCGGGTAAGGCCGTCGTACGATTTCAGCGCGAGCTCGGCGTGGCGGCGCCAGTCCGGCATGGCGGCCGAGGCCCAAGCCGCGGCCCCGGCCTTGGAGACCACGACGTCCCCCGTCTCGAAGCTGTACGTCAGCCTGAAGAGCTGAAGGATGCCGTAGTCCGGACACTCCTCGAGATGCCTTTCCACGTACAGGAGCTCCCTGTCCAGGGCCAGCTCAATCTCCGGCCACGCCGGCACGGGAAAGATTTCCTTTGGATCAGGCCCGTGGAAAGCGATGAAGCGCCCCGCGAGGATGTGCGCCCTGTGAAGGGCCCACGATTCGTCCGGGGCCAGGCTCCACATCAGGCTCCTCGGCGGATCGGCGCGCCTTGCGTCCTCGAGGAGGATGTAGTACCCGTCCATTTCAGCGCCCAGCGGCGGGAAGTCCCTGCCGAGGGAATCGTGCATCTCCTCGATCCCGGACTTCTCGTCCCCGGTCAGGGAATCCGCCAGGACTGCGTGGAAATCGATGTCGCGCACGCGCTCTCCGCCCGGGAACACCGCGGCCCCGTGGACGTACAGGCCGTGCAGTTTCGCGCCGAGGATGCGCCTCAGCCCCCGGACGAACGCCCGGCATGTTTCGCCGACCTTCCTGCTGACCGCCATGCCAACGCCTTCGCCAAGCTCTTCCCTGTCGTCTCCGCGGCCGAGACACCCGCAAGACAGATTCTAGCCTGCCGCCCGGGCCATGTCAGCATGGAGACTGAATCGGCCATGGAATACCGGTCATATCAAAGCCCGCCATGTGAAAATCCCCGGCGTTTTCTGATATCATTCCTCTGATT
>JBFZBV010000081.1:0-3415 GCA_041308285.1 Planctomycetota bacterium
GGCCGTTGTGAGATCGGGTGGCATGGAAATCGAAGCGGACCTCGCGGACCTCGCGCCGGCCGAAATTCCCGCGCACGATCGCTCCCCGAGGCCGGACAGGCGGTTCCCGGACCTGGCGCGCAACGCGGAAAGGGAGCTGGTCGTCGTCGGGATGAGGGTGGAGGAGGCGCTGGACAGGGTGAAGTCCTACATCAACGAGGCGCTTCTGAGCGATCTCGAGGAGGTCCGCATAGTCCACGGAATGGGGACCGGCGCGCTCCGCAAGGCCGTGGAGGGATTCCTGCGGGCGCACCCCTCGGTCGCGTCGATAAGGCCCGGCGGAAAGGGCGAAGGCGGATCCGGCGCCACGGTCGTCAGATTGACGGAATAATCGACCGGACGCACCTTATGATGCTAAGCAGGCGCCTGCGCCTGTTTATCCGCGCCAGGGACCCTGAATTCCTTGAACTTCCTGATTCGTGACGGCTTGTCGTCGCCCGACCAGCATTCTCCTTGCGGAATCTTGCTGAGGTTTGCGATGCCATAGTCTGCACCCGCCGGAATGAAATACCTGTTGAGATTCGCGGAAATCCCGCACCTCGAGACCCGACCCCTGATACTGCCAGCATTCTGAAACACGGCGCCCCCTTTCTCCTGTATCCTGTCAGGAATCCTTCAAGCACAGAGACCGCCAGCAGCAGCCTTCCCGGCCGCAGCAGCCGTCGAACGTTCCGAAGCACTGCAAGTTGCCTTCCGCACACTGTATGAGCTTTATCACCTCGGACTTCTTCATTCCGAAAGTCTTTATTCCGAAAGCCTTTGCGCGAGTCCGAACTTCCTGCATCTTCATCTTCTTCCTTCTCCTTAAAATGGCATGGACACTCGATGTTTACACTGTCTTTTCGGATTCATCCGGCGCAAACTTTAGCCTCTCTTGCGAAATCCGCCTCCGCTCCACCCGGCCGGGCGAGGGCGGGAGGGCGGCTGTTTGCGCGCGGCGCCGCCGCGGGCTAGAATCATCGGGGCGCACGCGCCTGCCTGGGACCGCGGCGCCAGGGAGACTATTCTCGCTGTGGAGGACATGATGAAATCATTCGGAACATTCGCTGCCGCAGCCGCGCTGCTCGCCGCCGCCTCGGCCGCATGCGGCGAGGAAAGCGCGGAGAAGCCCTGGTTCGCAAACGTCTCCAAGGAGGCGGGCCTCGAGGGGGTCGCCGCAAAGGACGCGGTCCTGGCCGACCTGGACGGGGACGGCTTCTACGACCTCTGCCTCGACCGGGAGCGCTTCTACCTGAGCGTCAAGGGCAAGTCCTTCAAGGCCGTCGAGACCGGCGTCGCGTACCCGGAAATGAAGATTGTCCCCATGACCGAGGACGGCAGGCCCGACGAGACCAAGGCCCAGACGAGGCGGTACGTCCCTGCTTACGTCTGTTTCGGCGACCTCGACAACGACGGGGACCAGGACGCCGTGACCGGAGTCCACTCGAGCTTCGATTTCTTCGACGGCAGGGAGTGGAAGAGGGTGCCGGAGTGCGATCCGGGCGCCAGGAGCGCGGTGTGGATCAACGACGGCAAGGGCGGATTCAGGAAGGCCGCGGCCTCGGAGTTCTCGAGCGACAATGCTTGCGGGCCGGCTTCGTCCCTGGCGATTGTGGACTACGACAACGACGGGAAGCTCGACCTCTACGAAGGCAGGGAATACAGGAAGTACGGGGTGCTCTACGGCTGCGGAATCGACCGGCTCTGGAAGGGCGACGGCAAGGGGGGATTCGCCGACGCGACCCGCGGGGCCGGGATGTGGCTCGAGGCCGAGCCCGGCAAGGCGACGTCCGCCCGCCCGTCCTACGGCGTGACGCACGCCGACTGGAACAACGACGGCCGCCAGGACCTGCTCGAGCTGGCCTACGGCAGGCAGTGGAACCTGTTGTGGAAGAACAAGGGCAGCGGGAGGTTCGAGGAAGTGGGCCGGCAGACGGGATTCGCGGGGGACGGCATCGCCCACGGGAGGTATCCCGAGGGCGTCGGCAGGGAGCCCGAGCCGCCGTTCCGCAGCAACGGCAACACCTTCGACTGCGCCGTGGGCGACATCGACAACGACGGCGACCTCGACCTGTTCCTGGGCGAAATCCAGCACGCATGGGCCGGCGAGTCCTCGGACCCGCCGTCGCTCCTCATCAACGAAGGCAAGGAGAAGGACTGGGCCTTCAGGCGCGTTCCGGTCCGCGAGTTCCTGCCCAAAAGGGAATTCCGCGACGACCGGAACTTCAACTACGCTGATCTCCACGTCGCCTTCGCGGACGTGGACCTCGACACGAGGCTCGACCTCCTCATCGGGTCGGGCGACTACCCCGACGGCCAGTTCCTGAGGCTCTACCGCCAGAAGGAGGACAGGACCTTCGAGGAGGCAACGAAAGAAGCCGGGTTCGACTGGGAGGGGTGCGGGGACCTCTCGATTGGGGATTTCGACCGGGACGGCGACCCGGACATCCTGGCGGGCAGGTCGTTCTTCAGGCTGAACCAGGAGCACCGTGACAGGCACATGGGGGGAATCAAGGTGAACGAGGCGGGCCTGTTCCGCAACGACATCGGGAACAGGATCGGCAACCGCTGGATTAACGTGCGGCTCCGCGGCCGCGGAGCCGGCTCGGCGAACAGGAGCGGCATCGGGGCGAGGATAACCGTGATTGCAGGCGGGGTCTCGCAGATACGAGAGATTCGCGGCGGAGCGGGCCTCGGAAACCACCAGGACCCCCCGGAAGCGTGCTTCGGGCTGGGCAAGGCGGAAAAGGCGGACCGGATCATCGTCCGCTGGCCGGACTCGAAGAACACCGAGCAGGTCTTCACGAACGTCCCCGCAGACAGGTTCGTCGTCGCGGTCCAGGGCCAGAAGGATCCGGTCGTGGAGAAGGCCGGGGAATAGGCCGCTTTCCCCGTGAGGCCGCATTCGCCCGGCTAGGGCTTCGAGGCGATTGCGTAGATTTCCGGCGACGCGAGCGGATTGAAGGGCGACGAGTCCGAGCCGCCGTAGACGCCGCATGCGGAAAGGCCCGAGGCCGCGAACGCCTCCTCGAGATCCCCGAGACCCGCCTCGAGCAGGGGGTGGTAGGCGTGCTCGACTCCGACCCTGCCGCGCGTCGGCGGGGACAGGACCGCGACGCTTATCCCCGGCGACCCGGCGCCGAGTTCGAACACCTTGAGCACAATCCTCCCGTCTCCGAGCAGCCTCGGCGGCCCGAACCGCTTTCCCCCGGCGCGGATTCCGGCGTAGTTCACTAGGTGCGCCACGAGAGCCCCGCCGGGGTTGAGCGCCTCCGACATCGACCGGACCGCGGCGAAGAGCGATTCCCTGGCCGGGAGCATGGAGAGCGTGTTGCCGAGGCAGAGGGCGGCGTCGAACCTGGACCGGGCGTTCTCGTGGACGCGCGTCATGCACGAG
>JBFZBV010000082.1:0-3030 GCA_041308285.1 Planctomycetota bacterium
ACGTCGGTGACCACCGTCGCGGCCGCCGGCTCGATGGACATCGGGCCGATGAAATCCCAGCCGTACTACGATTCGACGGTCCCGTTCGCGGGCTTCCCGTCGATGCCGTTCCTTTCCGTGGCCCTGACCGGCTACTCGGTCGCGGACGTGAAGCGCTGCATAGACCAGGGCGTCGCCTCGGACGGCACCTTCCCGAAGGGCACCATCTACCTGTTCGAGGGAGTGGGCCCCAGGGCGAGGGTGCACCCGGTATTCGGCAGGCAGCAGGCGTACGACGACCTCGTGAAGAAGGGCTTCAAGGCCGAGCTCAGGCCCGAGCACAGCCTCAAGGACGAGAAGGACGTTTTCGGTTACTGGACGGGCGCAGTGAGGGTCAACACCAAGGACATCTCGTTCCTGCCGGGCGCCCTTGCCGACCACCTCACGAGCTTCGGCGGCATCCTCTTCGACAACAAATCGCAGATGTCCATACTCGATTTCATCCAGGCCGGCGCCACCGGGTCCTACGGCACCGTGACGGAGCCCACGAACGTCCCCACCAGGCATTCGAAGGCGTTCATATTCCTGCGCTACATATCGGGCCTGAGCCTGATTGAGGCCTACTGGACCGGCGTGGAGGACGTCCAGCTGGGCGTGTTCGTGGGAGAGCCGCTTGCCTCGCCGTTCCTCAGGAAACCCAAGGTGGATGTGAAGGGGCCGGACCCGAAGAAGACCGTCTCGGGCGAGGTCAAGTTCAGGATTTCCGTTGCTCCCGGCGAGGCGGGATTGAAGATGAAGCGGCTGGACTGGTGGGTCAACGACGCGTATTTCGGACCGGCCTTGAAGCCCGCGGTTCCCGCATCCACAGCGGTCCTTTCGGTCGGCGGAAGGGAGTTCAAGGTCGGGTTCAAGCCCGAAGCGGGCGCCGCCGGGCTCGCTGCCGAACTGGCCGCGGCTGTCAACGCGGACGCGGAGCTCGGAAAGCCTGAGGGCGTCGCGGCCGAGGCCAAGGGGCCGGTCGTCTCGCTCGCGGCGAGGACCGAGGGGCAGGATGCCAACTCCGTGGCTTTCTCGGCCCGCGTGGACGCCGCGCAGGATGGGGGGGCCAAAGGGGTGAGTCTCGTGGCGTCGCCCGCGTCGGGATCGCTGGCCGGCGGCAGGGACACCGAAAGGGTCCCGGCCATCCTGAGGTTCGACGTGTCGGGCAAGGCGATGAAGGCGGGCGATTCGCTCTCTATCACGGCCGGAGGAGTCGCGTGCTCGGAGTCGGTCACCGACGCGGACATCGCCTCGGGCAAGCCGCTCGCCGCCATGCTGGTGAGGCTCCTGGACAGGATCGAGGCTTCGCGGGTCATGCGCAAGCCCCAGGCCGGAGCGCTGAACCAGGAGCAGACCGCCGTGCAGGTGGTGCTGATTTCGGCCAAGGAGGCCGAGGAGGGCAACGGCCTGGAAGTGCTCGTGGAGTTCAAGAAGGCCGAGGGGTCGGACTTCAGGGTTTCGGTCACGGGCAAGGCGGCGCTGGCCGGCGGAGTCACCAGGAGGTTCTTCGCGCGGGCTTCCGTGGCTTTCGACCTGCTTTTCGACCCCCTGGACGGGGCCGAAGCCGCCCTCGACACGGCCCTCCTGCCGGACGGGCACAACAGGCTGAGGCTCGTCGCGGAGGACTCGTCGGCGATGGGAGCACAGAACTTCGGATTCGCGGATCTGCTCGTGGCCAATACCAAGGCGAAGCTCAAGCTCGAAGCCCCGAAGAAGGCCGACCTGGCCGGCCCCGTGGCGTTCGCAGCGAGGTTCTACGGCGACTACGCCGGAGGAGTGCAGCGCATCGTCTTCGTGGCCGACGGGCGCGTGCTGGGGGAATTCGACTCGAAGAAGAGGTTCGTCCTCGATCCGGCCAAGTGGCCGATGGGCGCCGGGCTGCACGAGTTCCAGGCCGTCGTGGAGCCGCGGAAGGAGGCTGTTCCGAAGGTCCGGAGCGAACCCCTGGCGATTGAGAGAAAATAGCGATGGATGCCGGCCTGCGGCCTGTGCCGCAGGCGGATGACAGGATGTCCCGCAAGGAGGCAACATGAAGAAACGCAACGTCGCACCGAATTTCGACAAGGATCTGCTGCGGTCCCCGGCCAAGGCGGAGGAGGATTTCACGCAGAAGGATCCGTGGAGGGTGCTCAGGATTCAGGGCGAATTCGTGGAGGGATTCGACGCCCTGCACACGGTCGGCCCCGCGGTGGCCATATTCGGGTCGGCCAGGACCAAACCCGGCGACCCGTACTACGCTGCGGCCGAGAAGGTGGCCGGCATCCTGTCCAAGGCCGGCCACGCGATAATAACCGGCGGAGGCCCCGGGATAATGGAAGCTGCCAACAAGGGCGCGTTCGAAGCCGGCGGCGTGTCCGTCGGATGCAATATAAACCTGCCCACGGAGCAGAAAGCCAACCCCTACCAGACGATTTCGCTCAACTTCAGGTATTTCTTCGTCAGGAAGATGATGTTCGTCAAGTACTCGGTCGCGTTCATGATTTTCCCGGGGGGTTACGGGACATACGACGAGCTGTTCGAGGCGCTCACCCTGGTCCAGACCGGGAAAATCGAGCATTTCCCCATAGTCATGATCGGAAAGCAGTACTGGAACCCGCTCGTGGGCTGGCTCAAGGACACGGTCGTTGCGCGCGGCTGCCTGTCCACCAAGGACCTGGACCTCTTCTTCCTCACCGATTCGCCCGAGGAGGGCGCGAAGTTCATCATAGACAGCAGCAAGGCGCACAAGTACCTCAACGAATTCCAGGATAATTCGAAAACGGAAAAGGCCTGACCTGCCGGGGCGGCTCCGCAGGGCTGGAGGACCGGATGCGCATCGGATTCGTCGTCATGGCGGTCTCGGCCGCGGCTCTGCTCGCGCGTCCCGTGATCGCCCAGGACGGCGCAGGACCGGCGCAGAACCGCAAAATCCCGTTCACTTCAACGTACCGCGGCGGGTCCGGGCATACGGGCATTGTTCCGCGGAATTAGCCAAGACGGTCCGGTTATTTGTGGCAAGTCTTGCACGTCGGG
>JBFZBV010000083.1:0-3462 GCA_041308285.1 Planctomycetota bacterium
AGCCGGTCATCGCGAGGAGCAATGAACCGTGCGAAGCTCCGGTTCATTGCGACGACGCGATCTCATCCGGATGGTCCGCCTTCGCCTGAAACGCCGGAATTCCGCGGATCGAAGCCCGCCCCGCCTTCGCCTCTGCGTTCACGCGAGGGCGGAGCAAAGCCCGCCCCGCCTTCGCTTTGTGGGCTGTAACGCCGGCGGAGTGAAACCCGCAGTAGCCCTCGCACCCGCCGCCAGGCGAAGGCGGGGCGGGTCTTCGAGATTTGGGATCCGGGATTTGGGATTTTTCCAGCCTGCAGTCTGAGGTCTGAAGCCTTCCCCGCGTAGTAGCGTGAGGACGTGGGGAAGCGAGCAGTGAGAAGTGAGAAGTGAGAAGTAAGAAGTAAGAAGTGAGAAGTAAAAAGTAAGAAGTAAGAAGTAAGAAGTAAAAAGTAAGAAGTAAAAAGTAGACCGTGGGCAGTGGACCGTGAGAGTGAGAGGTGAGCCGTGGACCATGGACAGTAGACAGTAGACAGTTGGAAAAATAACAAAATGCAAATTTTGTTCTTTGTGTTTTGGTTGTATTTTGTAATTTGAACTTTGTAATTTAATCTCCCTGTGCCGCGGCGGCATGGGCATCCGTGAGGGAGTCTGAAGTCGAAAGCCGGAAGTCATCGACCGTGGACCTTCGACCTTTTCCACCTGCCCGCGGCATAAGTGTATGGTTCCTCAACCCCCGTTCCGCGGTTATCATTGTGCCTTGCCATGGCAGAGAACCACGAAGACGCCCGGAACAGACCGCCGGCCGGCAAGCCCGGCCCTGCAGGCGTCCCGCTCGGGATCGTCGGAGCACTGGCGGAAGAGATTTCCAGCCGGATCGCAGGAGGCCGCGTCCGGAAGGTCAAGAGCCCGTCCCCCCACTCGCTGCTGCTCGCAATCTCCACCGGCCGCGAGAAGGAGAACCTCTACGTCTCCTGCCACCGGCTCTTCCCCAGGATCAACCTCGCAGGCTCCGCGCCCTCCGGCATGCCCTCACCCTCCGCCGCATGCGAGGCTCTCAGGCCGGCCCTGATGAATCGCAGGGTCCAGGGCGCTGCGCAGATTGACTCGGACCGCGTCATCGCGGTCGACTTCGAGGCCCGGGGGCCGGAACACCCCGGCGTGAGCCTCGTTGTCGAGTTCATCCCCCGAGCGCCAAACCTGTTCCTCGTGCAGAAGGGCCTCGTTGTCTTCGCCCTGAACGCGGCGCTCCAATCCCGCGGAATCGGCCCGGGCCTGCCCTACACTCCCCCCTCGCACCGCAGAACACCCGACCCCGGCCGGGAAGAGCCGTACCCCGAATCCGGGTCGCCTTCGGAGCTCGTGGAGAGACTGCTCGAATCCAGCGAGGCCGGCGCAGAGTCCGAATCCCTGGCCGCGAAAATCCGCAAGACGCTCACGGCGAAAATCCGCAAGGCGCACGTCAAAGCCGAGAAACTCGCAGCGGACTTCGTACGCACCGGCGCGGCCGAGGAACTGCGCCGCAAGGGCGAGATTGTGAAGGCGAACCTCGGGAATATCGAAAAAGGCACGACCTCCGTCATTTTCGAGGACATGTACTCCCCTTCCGGAGGGAGCGTGGAAATAGGCCTCGACCCGTCCCTGACGCCGCGGCTCAACATGGACAGGTACTTCGCGAAATACAAGAAGCTCAAAAGGGGCAGGGAGAAGATCTCGGCGCTCATCGGGAAGGCCAAGGCCTCGATCGCCTCGATGGAAGCGGCTCTCGCCAGGGTCGACTCCGCCTCTTCCCCTGCGGAGCTGCGCGAAATCGCCGCAGGACTCGGCGTGGCGGACGCCGGACCCGCCCCGCAGGCGCCCGCCGCCCGGGCCGTCCCCGCAGGACTGCCCAAAGGCGTGAGGCACTTCGTCTCCGCCGACGGGCTGGATATCTTCGTGGGCAAGGGAGGAGAAGAGAACGAAAAGCTCACGTTCTCCTTCGGCCGCGGATCGGACATGTGGCTCCACGTCTCCGGCGTGCCCGGGCCCCATGTAATCATCCGCATCCGGGACGAGGGCATCGTCCCGCAGGAGACACTGCTCGACGCCGCAGCCCTGGCAGTGTTCTTCAGCCGGGCGCGCGGCAGAGTGGCCGAGGTCCTGTACTCGTGGAGGAAGAACGTGGCCAGGCCGCGCAAGGGCAAGCCCGGACTGGTCTACGTCGCTGATCGCAGGTCCATGCGAATCGGCCTCGAAGAGGCCAGGCTGAGCAGACTGCTGAAGAAGGACTTCTAGCGCGCCGCAGCGCGGCGAGCTGGAGATGCCACTGATGTCTTGCGGGGGGGCCCCCCTTTTGAAAGCGGTGCCCCCCGCACCCCCTACCGGAAACTTTTATTCTTTGATGCGCCTTTTGCGCGTGCGCGACATGACGGTGCCAGGAATCTTGAACGCGGCGAGCCGGTATTCCTGGCACCGTACGCGCGAAAAAGGCGCATCAGCAGGCGAAGCAAGACGATTGCAAAGGCATTGGCGAACCGAAGGTTCGATAATTCCTTCCCGTAGATATTTCAAAGATATTGCGATTTCACGCGCGCAGCGCGTGTTATAAACCGGCCGAGTTCAACCTCTTTGGTTCCGGCTCGTCCGGGTCATAGGGACAGCGAATTCCTGGAAATTCATATCTACTCTCCCAATGAAGATAGAGAAGGGCTATAGTGGGTGCGTAGGAATAATGCTGCAGACTGCCGGGAGTAGTCTCCATTTCTACACAGTGCAGCTTCGCATCGATATCAGTGCAGGAAAATTCCCCCTCTCCCATTGGGAGGGTGAGGGGTTAATCGAACGTATCCAGATTGACCTAGAGGAGGAGGATTGATGTCTGTTCAATCCCCCTCACCCTGACCCTCTCCCCCTCGACGGGGGAGAGGGGACAAGAAATGTCTATCATTGGCATTCTCCCTGAAAAGAAAGAGCGAGAAATTCAAAGCGATTCCCGGCTCTCCATTGCTCAAAGGAAAGGGAAGTTGACACCAAAGAAACATCATCACATTAGTGATATAAGTCCCCCTCTCCCATTGGGAGAGGGTGGGGTGAGGGGTACCTCCGATGAGCGGAATTAACGAGAAATCCAGGTCTCTTCGAAAGAAACAGACCGATGCGGAACGAATGCTTTGGAGCCGATTGCGGAATAGGCGCCTGTCCGGTCTGAAATTCAGGAGACAGGCCCCGATAGGTCCATACATCACGGATTTCATCTGCCATGAACGCAAGCTGGTGATTGAGCTGGATGGAAGCCAGCATCTGTCGCATCGCGGAAAAGACGATGAGCGTACGAAGCATATCAAATCATCGGGATATCGAGTCATCCGCTTCTGGGACAATCAGGTCCTGCAAGACATCGATTCGGTTCTGACATCCATTCTTCATTACCTGGAATCAGAGGCCCCCTCACCCTGACCCTCTCCCCCTCGAAGGGGGAGAGGGGATAAGAAATGTCTATCATTGGCA
>JBFZBV010000084.1:0-3722 GCA_041308285.1 Planctomycetota bacterium
GGCTACATCCGCCGCGGGGAACTGGATTAAGGACACAAGAGCCTGAGGGGATTTGTTTCCTTAGAAGCTGCTCATCCGCGCGCCCTCTCATGCACAGCAGGGTCCACGCGCATGCGCATTCTTTGGCCGACCCCAGGGCTATGCAGTAGAACTTTCGCCTGTCCGCCGATCCTTTGGGCTTGCCGGACCCTTCGGCGATGTTGAGCAAGACTGATTCCGCCGCCCTGTCCAGGTGGTCCTTTGCGCAGGACGCGGCGGCGAGGCCCAGCACCTGCTCCAAGTGCAAGCGGGCAAGCCTGTAAGCATCGAGCCGCTCGAAGTCGAAGAACCCGTCGTCCTGGAATGCCGTGCAGGTTTTCATGTTCACCTCCTTAATGGACGGCCCCCATCGGCTGTCCTCGCCATATAGGGACAGCCGAGGGGGGCCGGGATGGAGGTGAACATGCGGGCATTCCAGGGCGGGGTTCGAGACTTTCGGCTCGTGCACGGGCCGTGCCCGAGGAACGAGGGCGCGGCGCGTGCAGAGCAAATCGACGATTCCGCGCGCGACTCTTCATCGCCGAGCCCAGCCTCTTCGGTTCCGGCCGGCCCGGGTTATGATATAATGCTTTTCGTCCGTTGCTCGACGGAATCGGCCCCCCGGTTTTTTTCGGCTCGGCCAGTGGACTCCGCCAGACTTTTCGGCTTGTCGGCCTGCTCCGCAATCGTTCTGCTCGCCGCGTCCGCGGTCCCGCTTCAGCCTGCGCTCCATGCAGAGGACCGGGATCCGCCGGGACGAGTTGTCGAGGATTTCCTCAGGGGGAAGCTGGAGCAGGCGCAGAAGGACTTCGCCGCGGGGAGGTACGAGAAGGCGCTCGCGACCGCCGAGGCGATACTGGAGCTGTGCCCGGAGTTCACGTCCGCCCGGGAAGCGGCGGACCTCAAGCTCAAGGCCAAGGACAGGCTCCAGGGCCGCGATTACGTCCACGGCCGCGTGTCAATCGAACCTTCCGAGTGCATGGTCGGCGAGAAGGCGACCGTGACGCTCTCGCTCAGGAACGTCCACACGGGGAGGATTGAAATCCTTCTCGATTCCGGCGGGGAATCGCCCTGGAGCGCGAGGAACCTCCCGTTCGCGCAGGCGCATTTCTCCTTCAGCGAGACCGGATGCGACGGGGGGACCCTCACGGACTCCTGGAGCCACACGATTCCGGACGTGGAGGGGGTCATCGGGCTCGAACCCGGCGGCGAGTGGGAGAAGCGTTTCGACCTCGACACGGGTGATCGATCGCCGCTCAAGGCGACGAAGAGGGTGTACGTCATTTCCGCGGTGCTCAGGCCCTCGAGGATAACGGCGGGCGAAAAGGCCGTGTTCAGGCCGGTAACGCTCGAGGCGGCGTCCTTGACAGTATTCCCGCGCGGCTATAGAATTCTGAAGGCCGACCCCAAAGGCGCGATGAAGCGCGCGTTGGAGGACGAGCTGGCCGTGAACATGTTCATCGCCGCCCACTTCGTGAGCGACGGCGACTACGGGGAAGCCCTCGCAGGGCTGGTCGGCGCGCTGGGCGGGAGCTTCGACGATCCGCGCATGAAGCGGGCAATCCTCGCAGCGCTGGCGGTGCTCACGCGCAGGCCGGTTCCGAACGACGTCGGGGCATGGCCGAGGTGGTGGGAGAAGAACCGCGGGGATGTGGAAAAGGGGCGCTGAACCCCGCCCCGCTTTTTTTTTAGTCCGTTCAGGTCATCGAGATGCCCAGCAAAGGCGACAAGGAGTTCGGCAAGGCAGCCCTCGACAGGAAATTCGCCTGCGCCGCGGACATACAGAGAGCCTTCGGCGAGCAGAAAAAGCTCGAGCAGGAAGGGGCGCTGACGACCATCGACCAGGTCCTCACGGACCTCGCAATCCTGAACCCCCTCCAGGTCGAGATAGTCCAGGACCAGCTCCAGCGCAAGGTAGTCTACTGCCCCGGCTGCACGTCCAAGTACAACCTCTACAAGTTCGCCTCCGGCACCGGGGTCAAGTGCAAGAAATGCGGGGAGCAGATTGAGGTGCCGAGGCGGTATTCGGAAATACACGTCGACGAGGACCGCAAGACGGGGGGCCCGGGCTACGATTCGACGCCGTTCATCGACAAGGTCATAGGCGGATACAGGATTGTCGACGAAATCGGGAAGGGCTGCATGGGCGTCGTGTTCAAGGCCAAGCAGCTCTCGCTCGACAGGACCGTGGCGCTCAAGGTCCTCCCCACGGAGCTCACGCGCCACAAGGACTACGTGAGCCGCTTCCTCAAGGAGGCCAAGTCCGTCGGCAAGCTCCAGCATCCGAACATAATCCAGGTCTACGACATAGGCGAGGCCGACGGAATCTACTTCTACTCCATGGAGTTCATCGAAGGGGAGAGCGTCGCGAACCTGCTCGAGAAGAGCAAGAAGCCCCTGGACATGGACTTCTGCCTCCGGGTGGTGATGCAGATGGCCAAGGCGCTCGCGCACGCGCACAAGTTCGAGATCATCCACCGCGACGTCAGGCCGGAGAGCATCCTCATAAACGACGAGGGCATAGCCAAGCTCGCGGATCTCGGGCTCGTGAAGGACATGGGCGACCCCCGCAGCAGCATCCCGGGGCTGGATTCCTCGTCAGGCACGCCCGCGTACCTCGCCCCGGAACAGATCGCCAACGTGAAGAACGCCTCCCCCCTGTCCGACATCTACTCGCTGGGCGCGACGTTCTACCGCATGGCGACCGGCAAGCCGCCCTTCACCGGGGAGAACGTCCTGCAGATAATGAAGGCCATCCTCGACGACACGCCGAAGCCGCCGGCAGAGCTCAACCCGCAGATACCCGAGGAAATCGCGGCCGCCATCATGAAGATGATGGCCAGGGACCCGGCAGAGAGATTCCCGACCGCCGACGAGGTCGAAACCCTCATAGCCCGGCACATCAAGGAATCCGGCCGCCTCAAGGCCCAGAAGAAGTGGTCGATAACCGACAAGCTCAAGAGGCCGTGACCCGGAAGGCCGGGACGGGGGAGACCTGATTCCCTCATATTTGCAATGAAGCCGGCCGCAACGGCAACTATGTCATCGTCATAGGTTCTTCGTCTTTTACGGTGCATACGTGAGCGCGTACTCGAAGGCAACATGAGTCGGGCCTGTCGCCCGGGGCGGCGTTCGCCCCGGTTCGGAAGGGCGGAAAGCCCAGGGGCCCGACAATTCCTCCCGGTAAGGTCCCTGCGCGCTTCCCACCTCCTGGCCCAAATCCCCGCTGCCCGGGGACTCGTCAGAATTCGCCGGTTTTTCCGCCGGGAGGAAGGAGATTGTCCATGAAGAGACTCAACACCGGGCTCAAGGAAGTCCAGGCCGTCTACGACGGGCCGGAAGGGAAGCTCTGGGAGCTGATTATGGGCGAACAGATCCATGTCGGCGGGTTCGCCGAGTCCATGGCCATGGCGAACAAGGCCGGAATCAAGCCGGGCGCCAAGGTGCTGGACCTGTGCAGCGCACTCGGCGCGGGCCTGCGCTTCCTGGTCAAGAACTTCAAGGCACAGGGCTTCGGGCTGGACGGCACCAAGACGATGTTCGAGGAGGCGAAGAAGAGGGCCGCGGCCGAGAAGCTCGCCGACAAGATCGAGTTCAGGTTCGGGAACGTCCTCGACATCCCGTGGCCGGACGGCACGTTCGACGTGGTGTGGGGCGAGGACGCGTGGTGCTACGTGGCCGACAAGGACAAGCTCATCCAGGGC
>JBFZBV010000085.1:0-3129 GCA_041308285.1 Planctomycetota bacterium
ATCCGACACGGCAATCACGACGCCGACCGCAATCAGCAGCGCGGCGGCGGCCGCCGCGGGAACCAGAAACCTCCTCCGTCTCGCAGGGGCGGCGGCGACGCCGCCCTCGTCTATCTTCTTGTCCACTTTCATGGCCATTTTCTCCTCGAAACCTGCGCCCGGCCTGCCGGCCGCCAGCGCAGAGGTCAGCAAATCCGCAACCTTGCGGCTCTCGTCGGACACCGCCCTGCATGCGGGGCAGGCTGCGACATGATCACGCAGTTCCTGCTCCTCTTCCGCGGACAGCATCCCTGCGATCGAGGCCGCGACGTATTCTTCGATACCAGCGTGGATGTCCTTCATCCCGAAGCCTTTCACTGCAGGCGGTCTTTTCCGGCCGCCGAAATGTGTCCCAGGCTCTTGCGCAGACCGGCCAGGGCCCTCGAGAGGAGGCCCCTGAGCGCCCCGCCGGTTATTCCGAGCGCCTCCTCAATCTGCGCGTAGTTCATGCCTTCCATGAACCTCATGACCACGACCATCCTGTGCTTCTCCGGGAGTCCTGCGACGGCTTCCTGCACCAGGACCGCCGTTTCAGCCTCCAGAAGACCTCCGACCGGGCCGGCCCCGTGGTCGGCAATCTTCTCCTCCCAGTCCTCGCCGGGCTGGGCCATGCTGCGTTTCCTGCCCCTGTCCGTGGCGAGGTTCGACGCAATCCTCACGAGCCATCCTGCGAAAGCCCTTGAGTCGTCGAGAGTTGCAATCGACCGCCAGGCCTTGACGAAGCTTTCCTGAGCTATGTCCTCGGCCTCGTCCCTGTCCGCCACCTGGGCGTACGCCGCGGCGTACACCAGGCGGGAGAATTTCCGGACCAGGCTGCCGAACGCATTCCTGTCGCCCCCGCGGGCCAGTTCCACGATCGTCTGCGTTTCGGAATCCATCGGACGTCCTTTCGATTCCACAAGAATAGACGCACGCCGGCGGATTTGCTCACGCGGATTTTCGCATGATTCGTCGCCGCGCCGCCAGAACGATCCCCGGGCTCTCCGATATTCCGTCCCCTCGCACCGGCCTTCCGTGCTTGAATTCCCGCGGAACGCTCGTTATGTTCTTGACGTGCGACAAGCCCCGGCCTTGCACGCGCCCTGCCGCCCGGACCTGCGGGCCCGCCTTGCGGAGGCCGGCGAGTCGCGTGACATGACCATAGCGGGCCGGATGCTGCGAAATGCCCGATTCAGGCTCGACGGGGTCGTGTATTGCGGACGGCCGATGCGCCCCACGGAACACAATCCGGTGGTACTCAACGTCTCAGGCTCCTGGACCGGGCATACCCCGGACTGGGCCTCAGTCGAGGCCTCCCCGCCGCCGGGATTCGGGACGGGCATCATCGAGGACCTGGGCCTGGCGCTCCGCAGCGGCCCTGCGGAGCGAATCGGAATCTCCGGCGACTCGAAAGCCTGGATCCGCGCGATCTCCTCGCCGCCGCCCGGCTTCTCGATCCTGATGGCCGAAGTCCGCGAAGCGTTCGAAGGCCGTTTCCGGGCCCTTTATTCCGACTTCGTCCTCGCCCCGGGGCTGGTTTCCACCCCGGCCAGGACGCTGGTCATGGGGATAGTGAACGTCACGCCCGACTCGTTCTCGGACGGCGGCAGGTTCGAGACGCACGAAGCGGCAATCGGCAAGGCTCTGGAAATGGACGCATCCGGCGCGGACATCATCGACATAGGCGGGGAATCGACCCGGCCCGGATCCATGCCCGTCGCCGAGACCGAGGAGCTGCGCCGCGTGATTCCTGTAATCGAGAAGCTCAGGGGCCGAATCAGGGCGGCAATCTCCATAGACACGACCAAGCCAGCCGTCGCGTCGGAGGCGCTCGACGCAGGAGCCGTGATCCTCAACGACGTGAGGGGCTTCCACGGCGACCCCGCCCTGCCGGCCGAGGCGGCTTCCAGGGGCGCCGCTGCCGTTCTCATGCACATGAAGGGCGAGCCGAGGACCATGCAGGCGTCCCCGATCTACGCGGACCTTTTCGGCGAGATTACCCTGTATCTGCGCGAAGGCCTTTCGTCCGCGGAATCCGCCGGAATTCCGGCCGGGAAAGTCGTGCTGGACCCGGGAATCGGGTTCGGCAAGACTGTGGGGCACAACCTCGAAATCATCCGCGGGCTCGGGCGATTCCTCGGCCTCGGATGCCCGATTCTCCTGGGCCCGTCGCGGAAATCGTTCATAGGAGCCGTTCTGGGGCTCGGCGTGGACGACCGCCTGGAGGGCACTTCCGCGGCCGTTGCCGCCGGGATCCTGAACGGCGCCCGCGTCGTCAGGGTGCACGACGCGAAGGAGATGGTCCGCGTGGCGAGGCTCGCGGACGCAATCAAATCGGCATCGCCCCTTCCGGGCCCGGCGGCCGCGCCTGCAGGCCCGGCGGCCGCATGTACGGGAGGTGCCCGCTAGTGGAACAGATCAGGGCGGCAATCGAGATATTCCTGATTTTCCTCGTAATCTACACGATTCTGAGCTTCCTCCAGGGCACGCGCGGGGCCGGGATACTGAAGGGGCTCGCGCTCCTCGTGGGGATACTCCTCGTCGTGGTGTTCATGCTGACGAGATGGCTCGACCTCCGGCGCATCGACTTCATGTTCAAGGAGTTCATGGCCGTCTCGGTGTTCGCGATAGTGATAATATTCCAGCAGGAAATCCGGCGCGGCCTCATGAGGATAGGGCAGAACCCGGTGTTCGGGAGGTTCGTGCGGAGCGAGTCGGTCACTGTCGACGAGATCATCGGCGCGGTCACGAGGCTTGCCAAGGACAAAATCGGCGCGCTGATTGCCATCGAACGGGAGATAGGGCTCGGCAGCTACATCGAGGGCGGCGTCATCATCGACGCGGAGGTCAAGGCCGACCTCATCGACACCATATTCTGGAAGGGGTCGGCGCTCCACGACGGCGCGATAATCATCCAGAACAACCGCATCGCGGCGGCCGCGTGCCTGTTCCCGCTCACCGAGAACCCCGAGCTCAGCAAGAGGCTCGGCACGAGGCACAGGGCCGCCATAGGCCTCACCGAGGAGACGGACGCAATCACCATAGTGGTCTCCGAGGAGACCGGCCGCGTGTCGGTCGGCGTCCGCGGGCATCTCGAGCAGGACTTCGACA
>JBFZBV010000086.1:0-3117 GCA_041308285.1 Planctomycetota bacterium
TGCTTGTCAAGACTCAAATCGGCAGCAGGCGGATTGGGAGAGCCTTCCGCAACGGCGGGCAGCGCTTTTTTTCATTTACAAGGGAACTTTTCAGCCCTTTACGCGTCTAATGTTATATCAATCTTTTCAATTCTCCTTCCCGATGTTTGCGGAGGAAGTCATGACTGCAGGAATCCGGAGACTGACGGCCGCTGCTCTGGCCATCTCAGCCCTGATCTGCACCGAGTCGCTCGCCCAGGAGCTTTCGAAGAAGCCTCATCTCGACCTCCAGGTGGGATTCACCTTCAAACCGCCGCAGGGCTGGTCCGGCGTTCCGCCCGAAGCGAAGTACCTCGGAGAAGGGGACGTCACCGCGGGGGGATCAGAGGCCAGGCACGTGAAAATCTGCGAATACCGCAACCTCGAGATCAGCGAGAGCGTCCACATAAGGATTTTCTTCATCGGCGGCGCCAGGGGAGACCTCAAGGAAGCCGAGAGCATACTCAAGAGCGCCGTCTCCGACTGGTACAGCACTACTTCCACAGGGGACAGCAAGCAGGAAAAAGTCGGGAATTCGGTCGCAATGTCCTTCACCGCGGAATACGGCAAGGGCGCCAACCTCAAGTGCACGGTTCTCACCGACTCAAAGCGCGCACTCGGAATAGTCGAGAGCTGGCTCGAGGACACCAAGCTCGAGGTCATAGACCTCATGCACAAGTCGGTCTGCACGGCCGCCATCATCCCGAAGGAGCAGATGGGGGGGATGAGGGCCAAGTACGGAAGGAACGTCTTCCTTTCCGACTGGAAGGAGATCAAGAACGCCTTCTACGACATCGAGTACAACACGGACGACGAGTTCGCGCAGAAGGTCAGCAAGAACATGGAGGCGATACAGAAGCTCTACAGGAAGCTCTTCCCCACCTCGCAGAACGACAGGTTCGTCATCAAGATCTTCGCGCAGGAAGTGGGGTTCCACAAGTACAGCGGGACTCCGTCCGGAGTGGTCGCGTACTTCAGCCCCGGCCAGGGCGAGCTGTGCTGCTATAAGACGGCCGAAATAACCGAGATTAAGGTGGACGGCGACCAGGTCATAAAGATCGGCAAGGAGATGGCCGAGGAGGAAATATTCCACGTCATGTACCACGAGGGATGGCACCAGTTCCTGCAGATGTACGTGGGGAAGAACAGGTTCGTTGGCGCCCCGATGTGGTTCAACGAGGGCATGGCCGAGTACTTCTTCGGCGGCAAATTCGAGAAGGACGGGAAGTTCAACATAGGCCTGCACAGCTGGAGGGCGCCGGACATATCCATACTCGTCGAGAAGGGCAAGCACGTCCCCCTGGCGACCTTCCTCCGCTACGACCGGACCGCATACTACTCGAACCCGGGCGTCTGCTACGCCCAGGGGTGGTCTCTCTGCTACTTCCTGCTCAGGTCCGACAAGAAGGAATACCAGGCGATACCGGGCCAGATGATTGTGAACCTCAAGAAGGTGGGCGAGGGGCAGAGGACGATGGAGAAGGTTTTCGAGAAGATTGACGTGGGCAAGCTCGAGCAGGAATGGCTCGAGTTCCAGAAAAAGATGGAAGTGCCCCCCGAGTGGATGAAGGAGCGAGGGCACGGCGACGGCGACTAGAAGTTCGGGTGCGGGGCCTTGACGCCGTCCCCGAAACTTATGCCCATGGCCCTGGCCGAAATAATCGTGTCGTGGTCCACCGGCACGTTCTTCATGCGCTGGACCGCCTCGCTGATGGGCGTCGATACGATTTGCGGCGTCTTGAGCCCCACCATGCGGCCGAAATGCCCCAGATAGACAAGCCGGGCCGCGGCTGCGCCGAGCCTCGTGGCCAGCAGCCTGTCGAACGTCGTGGGGTGGCCGCCCCTCTGAAGGTGCCCCAGCGTTATGGACCTGGTCTCCTTGCCGCACTCCGACTGGATCGCCTTCGCAAGCCACTCGGCTATGCCGCCGAGCAGTACCTCCTGCCTTCCGTCTGACGGGCCGCCCTTGGTTATCATGCCGCCGCCGGCAGGCTTTGCGCCTTCGGCAGCGACGACAATCGTGAAGAACCTCTTGAGCCTGTCCCTCTCCCTCACTTTCCTGCAGACCTCCTTCACGCTGAAGGGGATCTCGGGAATCAGAATCACGTCCGCCCCTCCGGAAATGCCCGAGTTGAGCGCAATCCAGCCCGCATAGCGGCCCATTACCTCTACTACCATGCAGCGCCTGTGCGATGCGGCGGTCGAATGCAGCTTGTCGAGAGCCTCGGTCGCCGTCGAGACTGCCGTATCGTAGCCGAACGTCACGTCCGTGCCGAAGAGGTCGTTGTCGATTGTCTTGGGCACGCCTACTATCGGGATGCCCTTGCCCATGAGCCTCTCGGCAATCCTCAGCGTGCCGTCGCCGCCTATGACGATGAGCCCGTCAAGACCCATCTTCCTGAAGTTGCGCACCACGGTGCCGGAGATGTCCTTTGTGACCGTCCTGCCGCCCTTCTTCACCGGATATTCGAACGGATTGCCCCTGTTCGTGGTCCCGAGTATGGTCCCGCCCTTGTTGAGGATGCCCCTGATGTCCTGGGGTTCCAGCTTCTGCGCCATCCTGGGGAATATGAGCCCGTCGAAGCCCTGGTAGAGCCCGATGACTTCCCAGCCGAAGTTGTAGGCGGTCTTCGTGGCGGCCCTGATGACCGCGTTCAGCCCGGGGGCATCCCCGCCTCCCGTGCAAATCCCGATGCGCTTTATCGCCCTGCCCGCCTTGAACTCGAGCTTTTTGCCGCCGCGCTGCGACATCGCAATTCCCCTCAAAAAGCCGTTGGTTTCCGTGTCCCGGCAGGATTCCCCACCGGGCCGCATCGCTCAGCTGGCGAGCCCCAGGAGGCCGAGGACGTTCCTAACGTCCTCCTCGTTGTATTCGAAGGACACCCCTGCGCTCCAGGCGATGTCCCTGAACAGCCCCTCGAGGTTGTTTCCGCCGACGAAGAGCCTCACGTGCCTCAGGATGAGCACGCTGACCTCGAACCTGAAGAGGAACGGCTCGATGTTCTCGTTTATCTTGGCTCCGTCGAAGTCGACGTCGGCGAAGGACATCCTCGCCTCGAAGGAGAAACGCAGGCTCGTGTCGTACAGGAAGGGGAGATT
>JBFZBV010000087.1:0-12767 GCA_041308285.1 Planctomycetota bacterium
GCCAGGCCGGCCGCCGCGGGCCTGGCGAGGTATGCGACCCCGGCGCAGGCGCCGGCCAGCGCCGATGCCCCGACCGCGCGCGACGCCGCGCCGAGATGGAAGAGGTCGAGGGCGCTCATCGTGAAGAACAGGAACACGCCCTCGGAGAGCACCTCGGACCCGTAGTTGACGAAGGCGGGCAGGCACGCGTAGAGGAGCCCCGCGGCGGCCCCGGGGCCGCGGCCGGATATACTCGCCGCCAGGTTGTACGCCGGCACCGCCGCCAGCGACGAGAAGAGTACCGAGACCGCGAGGCCGCACGGCTCGAAGCCGCCCAGGACCCGCGAGACCGCGGAGAACAGGAACGGGTAGAGCGGATGGTACTTGTACGCGAGGGCCCCGGCGGCGTCGCCGTGGGCGAAGAGCCTGGCCATCTCGACGAAGGTCACTCCGTCCGGCGTTATCACCGCCGTGTTGAGGGCCGCAGCGGTCCTGAGAACGAGGGCACCGGCGAAAACGGCCGCCGGGAGCGCGAGGTCCCGGCCGCCGGGTCCCGGGGTCCCGGACTTGAGATCCATCAGCTCCCCCGAGGTTTTGCCGGGCCGGCGCGGCGGCGCGCGACGTCGAGGAACATGTCCATGGTCTTCTGCGCGGCCGACTCCCAGGAGAATTCCGCCGCCCGCCTCCGGCCCAGCCTCACGAGCTCGTCCCTGAGAACCGGATTGGCGAGGACCCTCAGAATCTGCAGGGCCATCCATCCGGGATCCTTCGGCGGCACTGCGATTGCGGCGCAGCCGGCGATTTCCGGGAGGGACGACGCGGAGCTCATGACCACCGGCACGCCCGACGCCATGGCCTCGAGGGGCGGGAATCCGAAGCCCTCGTAGAGCGACGGGTACGCGAACGCCTCGGCCGCGGCGTAAATCATCGCGAGGTCGCCCGAGCGCACGGAGCCGGTGAAGACGACGTCATCGGAGACGCCGAGCCCGTCGGCCATGCGGCGGAGGTACCCGGACTTCCAGCCCTGCGTGCCCGCCACGACGAGCTTGAGCTTCTTGCGCCCGTGCCTGTACTTGAGGATTTCGAAGGCCTTGAGGAGCGTTTCGATGTTCTTCCTGGGCTCCACCACGCCGACGAAGAGCACGTAGGGGCCGGTTATGGCGTACGCCTCCTCCATGAACTTCCTCGACTCATCCCTCGTCCGCGTGCCGATTGCCGGAGGCAGGCCGTGGTAGATCACCCTGATGTCCTTGCCGCAGGCGCCGAGCCTTTCGCGGATGAGGTCGCGCGTGTAGTTCGAACCCGTGATTACGGCGTCCGCCCTTCGGACGGAAGGCGGGAGAAGGGTCCTGAGGACGAGGAAGTTCGTCACGGACATGGATCCGGGGTACATCATGTGGACGAGGTCGTGGACCGCGAGCACGGCGGGAATCCTGCGCGGGAGCCTGACGGGCAGGATTTGGAGGGGGCCGAAGAAGACGTGGACGCGGTCGGCGAGCGCCGCGTCGATTAGCCCGGTCTGGGCCCAGATGCTGCCCTTGCGGGCGAGCAGGCCGGACGCGGTCCTCTCGACGAACTTCCCGCCGCACTTGAAGTCCACGCCGCGGGGCGAGTAGAGATAGTACTCGTGGTCGTCGTCCCGCCTCGCCAGGGCGTCAAGGATTCCGCGCGTGTAGGTGGATATCCCGCACGGCGGCCCCTTCAGGGCCCTGGCATCGACACCGATTCTCATCGCTCCCTCCGGCCGCGCGCCCCGACCCGGGTCCGGGCGAATCCGCTCAAGCCTGCGTCTTCGCCTTCAACCTGGCCGACGCGCCCTTCTTGGCCCTGGCGCCGTCGCCGAAGAAAGCCCGGTGCAGCGCCCTGACGACCGGGACGATGTCGGCGTTGTCGACAAGGAACGAAATGTTGATTTTCTGCGCCCCCTGCGAGATCATCTGCACGTTCACGCCCGTCTCGGACACGGACGTGAACACCTTCGCCGCGATGCCCCTGGTCTCGCGGATGCCGAATCCCACCACGGCGACGAGCGTCTTCTCCTTCTCGACCGTCACCTGGCCCACCTCGGCGAGCTCGGCCACGGCATCGTCCATGTTCCTGGAGGTGTCCACGGTCATCGAGACCGTGACTTCGGACGTGGCCACCATGTCGACCGATATCCCCCACTTCCTGAAGACCCTGAATATCCTGTACATGAAGCCGGGCTGCATGAGCATCCGCGTGCTGTGGACGGTTATGAGGTTCAGGTCCTCCTTGTAGACTATCGACTTCACGATTTCGGCCGAAGGCCTGGACTCCGCGAGAATCACGGTCCCCGGGTGATCCGGCGAGTAGGTGTTGAGCACGCGCACGGGGACGTTGGCCTCGATTGCCGGCCATATCGTGGCGGGGTGGAGCACCTGCGCCCCGTAGTAAGCGAGCTCCGACGCCTCGTCGAACGACATGACCGCGATGCTCCTGGCGTCAGGCTCGACCGTGGGGTCGGCGGTCATTATGCCGTCCACGTCGGTCCATATTTCGACCTCCCCGGCCCCGATGGCGGCCCCGAGGTAGGTCGCGGTGAGGTCGGACCCGCTGCGGCCGATTGTCGTGATGTTGCCGTCCTTGTCGCGGCCGAGGAAGCCGGTGACTACGGCGAGCCTGTCGTCGGGCGCGGCCTTGAAGAACTTCGCTATCTTCTTCTTCGAGTCGGGCTGGATAATCGCGTTCTGGAAGTTCGAGTCCGTCTCGAACCCGATTTCGTACGAATTGTACTGCCTCGCCGGGATGCCCGACTTGCAGAAGTGCGCCGCCAGGACCTTGGACGACATCCGCTCGCCGAAGGACATCGCGAGGTCGAGGGACCTCGGCGTCAGCTCCCCGACAAGCGCAATCCCGCGGAGCAGCTCGTTCAGACCGGAAAGCTCGGACGCGACCAGGTCCTGGGGAAGTCCGAGGTCCTTTATGATTTTCTGGTGCAGGAGGATTATCTTCCGTGGAGAGACCTCCCCCTTGAGCGCCCCCTTCGCGGCCTGGATCAGCATGTCGGTCACGCCCGAGTGCGCCGAAACGACGACGACCGGGTTCTCGGCCAGCTTGCCGCGCACGATGTCGGTTACGGTCCCAATCCTCTCGGCGTCCTTCACGGAAGTGCCGCCGAACTTCATGACAATCATTTCAGGCTCCATCGGGCGCGCACGAGGGCGGCCCGCAAAACAGATTCCTGTGTCCCGCGCCTCGTCCGGGACGCAAACGGCTTGAAATCTACATATTCGAGGTTGGGCTTGCAACTGAATATGCCGCAGGCCGGAAGCCGGGCGGCGGGGCGGATGACGCATGCATGGCGGGGCTCATGCGCGTCGATTTATGAATGCCCAAGAGCCGTCGATTCTTGGGGGAACCTTTCTGGGGAGAGTTTTTCCGACGCCGCCGGGAATCGGCGGCCGGCCGGCTCTTGCTCACCCGGCGAAAACATCCTTGCGGGGCTAGAAGCAGAAGAAGACGCCCATTTCCGCGAAGAGGGCCGTGAGGGCGTCGGAACTCGCGTCGAAGGGGCTGTCCTCGGATTTCTTCGGCCTGCCGTAGGAGGCGAATCCTGCTTCCAGGAAGAAGCCGAAGCCGTAGAAATGCATCTCGAACCCGACTCTGGTCGAAAGGTAGAGGTTGAGGTCGCTCTCGTAGTAGTCGAATCCGCCGCCCGAGTATTCCGCGCCGAGCTTCGACAGGCTCGCAAAGCCGACGGACAGGGGGATGAAATAGAAATTGACGGACCTCGAATCGCGAAGGCCCTGACGGGTCATCCAGTACTTGCCGGCCAGGCTCAAGGGCAGGGTGATTTTCGGCCCGACCCAGAGGCTGGTCATCGTCATGTCGTCGAATTCAATCCACGATCCGGGATAGGCGTACACGGTATGGCCAGAAAGCCTCACGTGGGAGAGGCCGGCGACTATCTCGAAGAAGGGGCACACGCGGAACCCGGCATCGAGCGCGACGCTCAGTTCGTAGTCGAACATGCCGTCGTAGGAGGGCACGCCGCCCCAGTACTCGTCCCATTCCCCGGCGTCGCTGCTGCCGAGCAGCCCTCCGTCGATGCCGAGCTTGACCGTGAACTGCCTGGGCGAGCCGCGGAACCTCGACTCGGCGTACTTCCTGTAGTCCTCGGCGGTCCTGACGCGGGTCTGGTAGCGCCCCTGGCGCCAGCCCCGCGCGCCCCTGCCGCGCGGCTGCCTCTGCGGCCTGTAGACGGGCTTCTCCGGGGCCGGAGGAGGCTGCACCTCCTCCACCTCCTCGTCCAAGGGCTCTTCCTGGGGTATTTCCTCCATCTCCTCATCGAATTCCTCTGATCCCCAGTCGTCATCCTGCAGAAGTGCGGGGAACAGGGATATCCCGCCTCCCGCGGGGCAGGACGGCTCCTGGGCTGCGGCGGGCGCCGAAACCAGGGCGAACAGGACGAAGACCGCGGATGCCGCGGCAAGCTGACTGATGCGCGTCATGGTCACCTCGCTCAATGGGCCGGTTGCGCGGCCGGGCGCAATCCCGGACCGGCCGGGGCCTGCCCCCGCCTTGCCGAACCTGCGCCTCTCCGGCCGCTTTCCTTATTATAAGCCCAAATGCGGCCGAAACCAATAGGCGGCCGCGGGATTAGAACCAAATCGCGACCGAGATCAACGGGCCGTGAATCCTGAGGTCCCGGACCCACATGGCCCTGTATCCGAGCCTGATTTCGAGGTTGCGGAAGAAAACCCCCATGGAGAACTCCGTCTCGTAGACCTCGGCCCCCTCGAAGAAGTTCGCGCATGCCATGAAATGGATTCCCAGCGGCTTGTGCGGGAACACGTCGCCCGTGAATTTCGTGTTCGCCCCGCCGAGTATCCCGACGTTCATGTACGAGAAGCCCAAGCCCCAGTCCAGGTCGAGAACGGGGCTGTTGAAGACGTTGAACAGGCAGTCGGTCTTGAAGAAGGACAGTTCCGTGCTTTCGCCCCCCTCGTCCAGCTCGAAATACTGCAGGAAGTCCGCATCCGCGGTGATGTAGCACGAGAGCCTGGCCTTGCCGTACAGCTTCACGGCCTGCACGCCCTCGAAATCCACGTGCCATGATCCCGAGAGCTCGAACGCAACGGGCCGCGACGCTTCCGCCTCTATCGGCTCGAACGGCCCGTCCGATCCGTACACAAGGTATCCCCAGTCGTATTCGTAGGGGAACGAGCAGTACTCGAAGTAGTAGTTGGGGAGGACGAGGTACGGGAAGAACTCGATGAGGAGTTCCACGAAGAGCCTGATTAGCAGCTCCTCGGCTCTGCCGCCGCCCCCGCCCCCGCCCCCGCCTCCCGACTTACCCCCGCCCGCAATCTTCGAGCTGGACACCTTCGATTTGAAGGATCCGAGCTTGCCGTCGGCCGAGGCCGTCCCTGCGGCGAGAGCGATGATGAGGACCGCGGCGAGCGCAACCGCCGCGGGCTTCCGCGCCGTCAATCTGCACCTTGCGAAAAGAGTCCCGGTCCCGGGGTCCGGGTCTTCCGCGCGCCGGGCGCGCGGCGGCCCCCGGAATGCCCGCATCAAGATTACAACATCCCGGGGAACGATTCCAATGCCGAGGGCCGCTTTACTTTTGGCGGCGGGCCGACTAATCTCGTTCGTCCGGGCGCGGCGCAGCGGCGGCAACGCGCCCCGGCTTCGAGGCGCGGAATTGGGCGAGGACTTTGAAACCGCGGTCTCCACCGGTTCGGCCGGCGCGACCGAGAAAATCGGCGAGGCAATCGGATCAGTGCTCAGGCCCGGGGACGTGGCCGGGCTTTCGGGCGAGCTCGGATCCGGGAAGACCACGCTGATAAAGGGCATCGCAGCCGCCCTCGGGTCGGCCGAGGAGGTTTCGAGCCCCACCTTCGCCATCGTCCACAGGTACGGCGGCCGCACGGCCCTGATACACGTCGACCTGTACAGGATCCGGGACAGGGCCGAGCTAGCGGACCTCGACTACGACCTTCTGTTCGACGCAGGGGCGGTTTCCGTCGTGGAATGGGCATCCCGTTTCGCCGACGTGCTGCCCAGGCTCGCGGTCGATGTGAATCTCCGGCATTCCGGCCCGGATACGAGGGAAATCCGGATACGGGCGCGCATGGACGGGATTCGAACGAAATCGCTGGCCGAAAAGATACGAAAAATCCGGGGCGCGCCGCCCCACGGCGCACCCTAATCCCAACTCCATGCCAGGCAAGGAGTTGATTCCTGGCCCACGCGCCGGAGGCGGCGCGATTCGTGGATTTAAATTCGAACCGGAGAGTCTTTTTTACGTTATATGGGCATGGGAACCGAGTACAGGCGGAAATCGGACTTCGAGCTGATGGCGCTCGTCGGGGGCGACGACATCGAGGCTTTTGCCGAGCTCGTCCGCAGGTACCAGGACCCGCTGGTGAATTTCTTTTACAGGTATGCGTGGGACAGGTTCCTGGCGGAGGATTGCGCGCAGGAGGTCCTGATCCGGGTGTTCAGGGCGAGCAAGTCGTATGCGCCGACGGCTTCTTTCAAGACGTACTTGTTCAGCATCGCCCGCAACTTCTGGATTGACCACCTGCGATCGAGCAGGGCCGGCCGGGAAATCTCGCTCCAGTCGGCCGTGGACGGCGACGAGACCGTCCTCGGCGACCTGGTCGAGAGCCAGGAGCGGGATCCGGGCGACGGGCTCGGGGGCCGGGAGACCGGCGAAATCATCAGGAACGCAATCGACTCCCTGCCGGAGGACCAGAAAAGCGTGTTCGTGCTGTGCCAGGTGGAGGGGATGAAGTACTCGGACGCGGCCGGAATCCTCGGCATCCCGCTGGGGACGGTGAAGTCGAGGATGCACGCGGCCGTCGAGAAGCTCAAGTCCCTCCTCAAGGGAAAGGTGGTCTAGCGTGGGCGCGGATTGCCGGTATGCGAAAAGCCTCGCGCTCGAGTACATAAGGGGCGAACTGGACGCGTCCGCCGAGGACGAGGTCCGCACGCACATTTCCATTTGCCCGTCATGCAGGGCGGAGCTCGACGCCACCATATCGCTTCTCGACGCCGTGCGCGCCGGGACCGGGATGAAGGCTTCCTCGCGCTTCGCCGAGAGAGTGCTCTCGCGCGCCGCGGAAATCGGCGAAGCGCCTGCTTCCGACAGGCTCGCGGCGCTCGTCGCCAAGCCCTACAGGAACATCGGCGAGAAGGCCACGCTCCTCGTCGCGTTCCTGGGCCACAGGTTCAGGAAAGCCCCGGTCTGGGCCGCCGCGGTCGCCGTGCACGCGGCCGCCATCCTCGTCCTCGCCTGCGTCTACATCCCCTTCAAGGCCCGGGACTACATGGGCACGGTGCCGACCTCCTTCGTCCCCGGGTCGGCCGAGCCCCTCGCCGAGGACCTCCCCAACTACTTCGGAGAAGGCAGGGGCGGAGAGCCCGATATCGACTCCGGGCCCATGAAGATCGACGGCACGCACCGGATCGAGCCGGATCCCTGGACGGAGACCGGACCGGAGCAGGTCGAATCGGGCCGGACCAGCGGCGAGCCGACGCCCCCGTGGATTCCGAAGAGGATCAACAGCGGGATAAGCATGGTCGGAGCCTGGTTCGGTTTCCGCTCCGACGAGGAGAGGAAAGCGAAGGCTCTGGAAAAGTTCCAGGGATCCGAGACGGCGCCCCGGGTGGCGGCCGCGCTCAAGTTCCTGGCTTCGAGGCAGGAAAGCGACGGCGGATTCAGCGCCGACGATCCGCAGGCGGGCTCCTCATACAGGATAGGAATCACTGGGCTCGCGCTCCTCGCGTTCCTGGGCGACGGCAACTCGCGCTCGAAAGGCACATACAAGTCGGTCGTGTCCTCCGGCATGAGCTTCCTCATGGACAACCAGGACGATGAGACCGGCCTGTTCGGGTCGAGCCAGGGGCACTACATGTACAACCAGGGCATCGCCGCGTCCGCCGTGCTCGAATGCTACGGCCTCGAGAAAGCCGCGGGCAGGGCCGGCCCGGCCGATTTGAAGGAGTCCGCGGCCCGTGCCGTGTCGTTCATCGCATCCTCGGTCAACGAAACCGGCGGGTTCGGATACACCCATCTCGAGAAGACCGGCGACACATCCGTGACCGCCTGGCAGCTCAACGCCCTGGCCCTTTTCCTGAGCCTCTGCCCGTCCGAGGACCAGACCGCCGTGAGGTCCGCGATTAAGGGCGTCAGGAGATGGATTAAATCCGTGACCGACGGGCAGGGCTACGTGGGCTACAGGGCCAAGGGCGGCGTCAAGACCTTCCCCGAGTCGATGACCGCCGTGGGGCTGTACATGAACTCCGTGCTCCTCGGGAACAGGGGATACGTCGCGAAGCGCCAGGCCGAACTCGTGTCCAGGAAGCCCCCCTCGAGCGGCGCCCCCGCCGATTTCTACTTCTGGTACTACGCCTCCTGCGGGCTCCTCAAGACCGACGCCGCGAAGTTCGGCGAATGGAACCGGCTCCTCAAGAAGGCCGTCGCCACCCTCCAGGCCGAGGACGGCGGGTTCTCCAGGGCGAGCGCCTACGGCGACGTGGGCGGCCGGGTCTTCACGACCGCGATGGCCGCGCTGACCATGGAAGTCTACTACCGCATCGGCTAGCGCCCGGGCCTCCCGCCGCATTTTCCGTGGAATCGGCGCCGCGCCTCGTGTAGGCTTTCACTCCGCACAGGACGCAACTCCACGATATTCGAAAGGATTCCTCATGTCCGGACTCAGAGTAGCGGTTTCCGGGGCATTGGGCCGGATGGGGGCCGCGCTGCTCGACGCCATGGCCGGACGCGACGACGTCGAGCCGGTGTGCCTAATCGACTCTCCGGACCGCATCGGGCGCGGGCCCGGAGCGGCGCAGATTCCGCCGAGGTTCGGGGCGCTTCGAATCTCTCATGCCCTTGACGCGCCCGCCGACGTGGTCGTGGACTTCTCCACGCCGGGGGGGCTCGAGGCGAGGCTCGCGGAATGCCTGGCGGCGCGCGTCCCGCTCGTCAGCGGGACCACGGGGCTCGACGGCGCCCTGTCGGCGCGCCTCAAGGAGGCCGCGCGCGCAATCGCCGTGCTCCACAGCCCCAACATGAGCATGGGCGTGAACGTGCTCTACGATCTGGCCGGCCGCGCCGCATCGGCCCTGCGGGGCGTGGCGGAAGTGGAAATCGCCGAGGTGCACCACGACAGGAAGGCCGACGCCCCGAGCGGGACGGCCAAGGAGCTGCTCAAGGCGGTGCTCGGGCGCGCGGAACCGGGCGCGGCAAGGCTCATGCACGGCCGCGAAGGGGCCTGCGGGGCCAGGGGGAAGGGCGAAATCGGGATTCATTCGCTCAGGGGAGGCACGGTCACCGGGGAGCACACGGTGTACTTCTTCCTCCGGAACGAGAGGATTGAGATTACGCACAGGGCGGAGAACAGGTCGATATTCGCGGAAGGCGCGCTCTGGGCGGCGCTGAAAATCGCCCCCGCCCCTCCGGGGCTGTACACGTTCAGGGACCTGCTCGAGCGCGGGTGAACTCGGGGCAATCGAAAAAAAAGTTCGCCTTTTGTCTTGACAGCATGCCATAATTGCGTGAAATATATTGCCTTAGATAATTCTTAGTGAATGAGGAGGAGAGCCGTGACAAAAAAAGAAATCGTCAAACTTCTCGCCGATAAATACAAACTCACTCAGGTCGACGCCAAAAACGTGGTCCAGGGGGCATTCGACGAAATAATAAACGCCATCGCGAGGGACGGCAGGATTGAGCTCAGGAATTTCGGGGTCTTCGAAGTCAAGCACCGCGCCGCGAGAAAAGCCAGGAATCCCCGCACGGGCGAGGAAGTGAACGTGCCCCCCAAGCGCGTGGTGGTGTTCAAGCCCGGAAGGGAGATGGAGAACAAAATCCGCTGATGCGGAGGCCGCCCCATGCCGGATTAGCGCGGCCGCGCCAGGCTGCACCGGCGTCTCGTGTGCCGAGGACGTCCCGTGAGGGCCCGCTCTAACACGGCGTTCGTCGCGGCGGTCCTGACTGCCGTCGTGGCGTTGACGGTGCTTCTTCCCATCCCGGCTTCCCCCGGCGGCATGACAATCCCGGGCCTCCCGCTCTGCCTGTTCAAGTTCACGACCGGCATCCCCTGCCCGCTCTGCGGGCTCACGCGCAGCTTCATCTGCACAGGCCACCTCGAAATCGGCGAAGCCCTGTCCTACCACCCGCTCGGGCCCTTCCTGTGGCTCGCCTCCGTGGCGGGACTCGCGGTGTGCCTCTTCAGGATTCTCGCCCGGAAAGCGGGCGACGGGCGGAAAGCGGACGCGGCGGGCGGAGTGCCGGCGGCCCGGGGCCGGAGCCCGGCGCGGTTCGCGTGGATACCCGCAGCCGGCATCATCCTCGCCGTCTGGGCGGTCAAGGTGTTCCTGATTAGCCGATGCTACTGGTAATCGTCTTGTTCTTGGGCGGCCTGCCCCTGCGCCTCTTCTCGGGAATCGCCTTCGCCGGCTTCAGTATCACCCCTTTGCCCCGGATCCTGGCCCATCCCTCGTCGAGGCAGTAGTCGCACACGCACAGGCCGCTGGCGGTCCGCTTGAAGTGCTGGACTTCGTACAGACAGCAGATGCAGATGGCCATCGGGACCCTCGAAAAACGGACTCCCTCCCGACAGCTTATCGGCAGTTCCGGACCCCGGGTTGAGCGAATGCGGCCTGGAATCGGGGGGGAGCGGCGGGCCGCCGCCGGGCGGGATCGCCTCAGAGCGAGAACGCCAGGCCGAGGGCTCCCGCCGCGATGCAGTACGGCCCGAACCAGTGGAGGCGCTGCTTCCGCATGACCCACCCGATCAGGGCGAGCGAGGAGCATCCCGAGACGAGCGCCGCTGCGAACGCCGCCGCCAGCGGCACCGCGTCTGCCTGTGCGGACCCGGAATCGAGGACTTCGAGAAGGCATGCGCCGGTCACTGCGGGAATCGAGAGGAGGAACGAGAACTCAGCCGCCTTCGCGCCGTCGACGCCCATCCAGAGGCCCGCTCCTATCGTGGATCCCGACCTGGAGATTCCGGGCACCAGTGCGGCGGCCTGGAAGCAGCCGACCACGACCGCGGAGACCGGGCCCGCTGCGCGGCCCGGCCCGCGGGACGCGAACATGGTGGAGATGAGGAACGCGCCGGTCACCATGAGCATCGCGGACGTGAGGGCGGGCGATTCGAAAGCGCTCTTCACGCTGTCCCTGAAGAGCAGCCCGACCACCCCGGCAGGCACGGAGGCCGCGGCGAGCAGCGCCACGTAGCGCAGGCTCTCCCTGCGGCGTCCGCCCCCTGCCGCGAGCCCGGCAGCGAGTCCCGCGAGGCTCGACCTGTACCTTATGCAGACGGCGAAGACCGTCGCGATGTGGACCACGGCCTCGAGCAGCACCCCTTCGGCGCGCACGCCGAGCACGGCCTGCCCCAGCACGAGGTGGCCGGAGCTCGACACGGGCAGGAACTCGGTGAGCCCCTGCACGACGCCGAGGACGGCTGCTTCGAGAACGTTCATCCCCCCCTCCAGTCCGCCCTGATTCTACCAGCCGCCGCCTCCGGGCGGAACCGCGCTCCTCTTCCTTCCGCGGCGGCGCGGGCGGCATGGAGCCGGGGCCACTTGAAAAGAGGCGCCCCGGCCGCTATGATCTCCAGTGCCGTCAGGGCCCGGCTGGAATCCTGCGCGGGGCGTGCCTGCCGGGTGCTCCAGCCTTCGTCGGAGTCGTCGATGATTAAATCCGTGGTCCTCCTCTCCGCAGGCCTGGATTCGGCCGTGAATTTCAAGATGGCGTGCGACGACGGGACGGTCGCGCTCGCGCTGACTTTCGACTACGGGCAGCGGGCCGCGCCCAGGGAAATCGTCATGGCCTCGCGCATGTGCTCGCTCTACGGGGTCCCGCACAAAATCGTGAGGCTCGACTGGCTCGCCGAAATCACTCAGACGGCGCTCGTGGACGTCTCGAAGGAGTTGCCGTCGCCAGGAGACCTGGACGACGCCGCCGAGACGGGGGCCTCCGCGCAGGCCGTGTGGGTCCCGAACCGGAACGGCGTGTTCGTCAGCGTGGCGGCGGCCTTCGCGGAATCGGCCGGCGCCTCGATGATAGTCGCGGGATTCAACGCCGAGGAGGCCCGGACCTTCCCGGACAATTCCATGAGGTTCATCGCGGCCGCCAACAAGCTGCTGTCCCTCTCGACCCTCTCCAGGCCGAAGGTCGTCAGCTACACGGCGGAGATGGACAAGGCGCGAATCGTCTCGGAGGCCAGGAGAATCGGCGCGCCGCTGCAGTACGTCTGGCCGTGCTACCGCGGGGGGAAGGACCTGTGCAGGGCGTGCGAGTCGTGCATGAGGATGTTCCGCGCCCTGGAGAAGTCGGGCAGCCTCGAGTGGTTCGAATCCCTGAGGAGATGACATGAGCACAGGACCGGCGGATTCCCGCGCATACGTGACGGAGATCTTCTCATCGGCCCAGGGCGAAGGGCCATACGTCGGGCGGAGACAGGTGTTCGTCAGGCTTGCCGGCTGCTCCCGGAGGTGCCGCTACTGCGATACGCCCGCCGGGCTGGACGACAAGCCTCCGGAGGCGTCGGTTGAGACGGACCCGGGATCGCAGAAGCGGACCCCGGCCGCGAATCCCATGGCCGCCGTCCAGGTCGCGAGGGCCGTCTTCGCCCTGGAGAAATTCAAGGGCATGCACCACTCCGTCGCGATAACCGGGGGCGAACCGCTCCTGAGGCGGGAGTTCCTCAGGTCCTTCCTCCCCATGCTGTCGGACGAGGGGTTCCTGGTCTTCCTCGAGACGAACTCGGACTTCCCGGAAGCCATGGAATCCGTGGCGCCGTGGG
>JBFZBV010000088.1:0-7089 GCA_041308285.1 Planctomycetota bacterium
TCGATGGAGTTCCGGGTTGGGGGGCCTGATCTGCAAACAGGGATTGGTTGCACACGGGTCGAGTCCGGGAACCTGACGGGATTCATGAATGATTCGAGCCCCCCTCCCGGAACTCCATAAAAGAAAAGTTTTAGGAAAGGGCGTGGGGAAACCCTTTTCCAAAAGGGTTTCCCCATGATCATGGCCACTTCGGGAATTCTTAAGTTGACGCATATGGGGGAGGGCGATGCCCCCCTCCGCGGGCGGAGCCCGCGCCGGTTCCCGGATCCCGGCCTTCGCGCGGCTTCCCGCCCTGTCATGTTCCGGCTCGTCCGGGCCGATGATGGCTGGTATAATGCCGGGGCTTTCGCCGGTGCGGCCTGCGGCGCGCGCGTGCGAAGGCCCGGACCGGGGTTCGGCGCCCCTGTCCGGTTCCCGGTCCCGGTCCTGGAGAAGCCCCATGCCATCGGATGCCGACTTCATGGCGGCCATGCTCGGCCGCCAGCTCGGGATGTTCAGCGCCGAAGCCCTCCGCTCCTGCTCCGGGGCCTCTCCGGAATCGCCGGGCAAGGCCCTCGCCGAGATTCTCGCGGAAAAGGGCCACATCACGAAGCAGGGCTTCAAGGCTCTCATGCTCCTCGTCGCCGATTTCATGGGCCGGAGCGGGGGCGACCGCGGCAGGGCGGCCGCCTCCCTGCCCGTGCAGGACGAGATCAGGCTCGAGGTCATGGCGTGCCTCGGGATCGCGCCTCCCCCCCTCGTAGAAGCGCCTTCGGACCTGCCCTCCAGGGGCGGGTCGGGCCTGAAGGCGCGCGGCGGGACGACCAGGCTCAGGAAAGGCCGCAAGGACAAGTACGAGTTCCGGGGCGAGCTGGGCCGCGGAGGCGTGAGCCGCGTGGTCGAGGCCGTGGACACGGATTTCGGCAGGGAGGTCGCGGTGAAGATGATGCTTCCGGAAAGCATCGCGACCGGGGACCTCGAGGCTTTCCTCGCCGAAGGCCGCATAGCGGGCAGGCTGCCGCACCCGAACATCGTGCCCGTATACGACATGGGCGTCCTCAAGGAGGCGGGGGTCGACACGCCGTTCTTCACCATGGCGAAGATATCCGGCCGGAACCTGAGCCAGGTGCTCCTCGCCGTCTGGGAAGGGGGCGGGAAGACGGCGGAGGAGTTCACCCCGACCAGGCTTCTCGGGATCTTCCAGGACGTCTGCAACGCGGTCGAGTACGCGCACGACCACGGCGTGATTCACCGGGACCTCAAGCCCTCGAACGTCATGGTCGGCGACTACGGCGAGGTCTTCGTCGTCGACTGGGGCCTCGCCAAGGAGAAGCAGCAGCCGGAAGTCCTCCGGCGCAGGAAGACCGAACGGGCCGAGGCAGGCGACATCACGTGGGAGAGCGAAATCATGGGCAGCCCCGCCTACATGCCGCCCGAGCAGGCCGACGGGAAGCTCGCGGAAATCGACGAGCGGAGCGACGTCTATTCCCTCGGCGCCATCCTCTACCAGATGCTCACCCTGAGGGCGCCTTTCGAGGGGGCGAACGTGTACAACCTCATCGACAAGGTCCTGTCGGGCGCAATCACTCCCCCGTCGAAGAGGGTCGGGCAGATTAAATCCCTGGCCGCCGGAAAGGCGCCGGCCGGATCCGCGGATTCCCGCAGGCTCCCGTCCCGACCCGATCTGCTCCGCCCCGTGCCGCCGGAGCTGGACCGAATCTGCCTCAAGGCCATGTCCAGGCGCAAGGAGGACAGGCACGCGTCGGCCAGGGCGCTGAATTCCGAAATCGCCGCGTTCCTCGAAGGCGAGCGCGAGCGCGAGCGCAACAAGGGGAGGGCTGCGGCGAAAATCACCGAGGGCAGGGCCCTGCTCGGCGCCCTGGAGGCCGTCCGCGACCGGATTAACGACGTCGAGCTCCAGATAATCGCGAAGCGGGGCGAGGTGAGGCCCCACTGGCCCCTCGACAGGAAAAAGGAGCTCTGGGACCTCGAGGAGAAGTTCCAGTCCCTGTCGGACGAATCCGTGAGCACGTACGCCAGGGCGGGCAGGGCGCTGCAGGCCGCGCTGGAATTCGACAGGGACAACCCCGACGCCCGGGCGGCGCTGGCGGACATGTACTGGAGGCAGTTCCTGTTCGAGGAAGACAAGGGGAACCGCAAGGAGATGCTCTTCTGCGAGAACCTGGCAAGGGAGTACAACGACGGCCGCTACGACGAGAAAATCCGCGGCGACGGCACGCTCTCGGTCTCTGCAAGGTCCTACCCGTGCCGCTGCCTGCTCGACGGCCGCTTTGTGGCGCCGGACGAACTCGCGGGAAGTGCCGAGTGCAGGGTGTCGAGCGCAGAGAAGCATGAGTCGCCCTCTGAACGCTCTGCACCGAACGCTCTGCGTTTTTCCCAGTGCGGAATGATGGGCTACCACCCCTTCTCGGGCCGCGCGCTCGACGGCCGCAAAGGCGGCGAAGGCGTGCCCGGCCTCGAGCCCCGGGAGCCTCTCCGCCTCAGGATTCACGGACCAGGCTGCAGGACGGAGCCCCTCCCGGGCGCCGACGCGTGGCTGTTCAGGCTCGAGGAAAGGGACAGGATACTGGTGCCCGTCTTCCCTGAAGGGGTGAAGGGTGAAGGGGCGGGGGCGGAGCCGCAGGAAACCTCCGCTTCGCCCTTCCACGCTTCCACCCTCCCGCCCTCCTTGCTGGACCGCCTCTACGATCCCGGCTCGCCTTTCAGGCCGGCCGAGGGCCTGTATCTTGGGAAGACGCCCATCCCTCCTTTCAAAATCCCGATGGGCAGCTACCTGCTCATCATCGCCATGGACGCTCATGCGGGAAGTGTTCAGTGTTCAGTGTCTGGCGTTCAGAAACAGAATGCGCACGATCCTCGGCCGGAAAGCAGGACTCCGCAGGCCGAGAACGCAGCGCTGGACACTCCACACTCTACACTCAACACCGGCACTGAGCACGAGTACTCCCCCGTCCGCGTGCCGGTGAAAATCGGAAGGATGGTCCAGGAACGGCTCGTGGTCAACCTCTACCGGGAGGATGAAATCCCCGAGGGATTCGTGCAGGTGCCGCAGGGCGGGTTCACTTACCAGGGGGACAGGAACAACCCGTACTCCGAGCCGCAATCGTACCGCTGGGTCGACGACTTCTTCATCTCGAAGCACCCTGTCAGGTGCAGGGAGTACCTCGAGTTCCTGAACGAAATCGCGGCTCAGGAGCAGTCCGGCGGTGCGCGCCGCGGCCGGACCGGGCCGCAGCCGGCCGCGGAAACGCTGGCGCCGCGCAAGGCGTCCGCTTCGGGCATCTACTGGCCCAGGGACGCGGCGGGCAGGTTCGTAATCCCGACCGCCGGATGGATGGAGGCGGCTCCGGCTGATCTTCGCGCGAAGGCCGTGAAGCTCGAGATGAGCCTCGACTGGTGGCACCCGGATTGGCCCGTCTTCGGAATCTCGTGGGAGGACCTGACGGCGTTCGCAGCGTGGGCGTCCCGCCGGGCAGGCCGCGTGCTCTCGCTGCCTCACGAGATGCAGTGGGAAAAGGCCGCCCGCGGACCCGACTGCAGGATATTCCCGTGGGGCGATTTCCTGGACGGGACGTTCTGCAACGTGAGCGTCTCCCACGCGGACGGCCTCCGGCCCTGCCCGGTCGATTCGTTCCCTGTGGACGAGTCCCCCCACGGCGCCAGGGGGATGGGCGGCAACGCGCGCGAGGGGTGCATCAACGCCCAGGACGACGGCACGCCGGTATTCCGCGTCTGCCGCGGCGGATGCTGGCCGGGCGCGCCCCTGCTCGCGAGATCCACGAGCCGGACCGCGTTCCCGCCGGGGAACGTGAACCATTACTCGAGCGGCCGTCTCGTTTGCATGCCGAGGCTCGGCGGCCAGAGATAGCCCGGGCCCGGAAAATGCGTGGCGGCGCGCCGCAGGCTGTTCCGAGCCCGGCAAGAAACTTGCAGGCGCATTGAAATCCCTTGCATCGCCGCGCGAACCGGCCGCGAGAGGCGATTGCGCAACATCAGCGGATTCAAGGAGATGCATCGCCGCTCCGGGCCGGCACGAGGATTGCATAACCTTCGCCCCGGTTCTCTATTGGAGGTTTCGCGCATGAACGGGAAGGTCGTCTTAGCAGCAGCCGGGTTCTTCATGGCCGCCCTTGCGGTGCTCTGCGTGTCCTACCTCGTCAACAGGGACAGGGACAGCCAGATTCCGGTCTCCGACGCCGCCGAACAGCTCAAGAAGCAGCTCGGCGACAAGGACGATGAGATTTCCGCGCTCCGCAGGAAGCTCGACTCCGCGGAAGCCGAGAACCGCGCACTCAGGCTCAAGGCGGGACCCGGGGAGGGCGGCATGACCCTGATAGAAGGCGAATCGGCGGAGAATCCCGCGGACGGGTCCGGGCCGGCCGAAGCAGGCAACGTCGCCGTGGCCGGCAAACCCGCCGAGGGAGCCGTTGCGGTCGCAGCGCCTTCCTATTGGGATTCGCTGTCTTCGAAGATGATCTCGATGCTCTGGGCCTTGGGAGGCATGGACCCGGATCAGGCCAAGAAGCTGCAGGACGATCCCAGGCTGCAGGCCGATGCGGTCAAGATGATTGGCCAGCTCATGACGGAGATAGGGGAAGCCCAGGCCAAGCTCGGGCTGGACGACTCCGGGTTCGTGACCGAGTCGCCGGCGTTCAAGGCGCGGGTCGTCAAGGGAATCCTCGACAAGATGGGCAAGCCGCTTTCCACAGCCGAGGTCCTGGACCTGTACAGGAAATCCGAGGACGCCATGACCCCGTATCTCGCCGCCGCCAAGGGCGAGCCGGGCGATTTCGCCCTGGACCGCATGCGCAGGACCGCCAAATGCGTCGACACGTTCAACGAAGAAATGGACAGGATTGCCGGCGACCGCCTGGCCGGACTCCCCATGGTCGGCAAAACCAAGAACAGCGCCAGTCCGGACGACACCTGGTGGCCGGACCAGAGCACCACGGGCGTCAAGGACGTCGAGGGCGCAGTGCAGTCCCTCAAGAAGAAGTGGCAGACCGGCATGGGCATCCCCGACGGCGAATCCGCAGGCCTGGAGCAGGTCGTGCGCGAGTACGTCGACCGGACGAGGGTCGCGGAGTCGCGGTACGGATCCGGCGACGGGAAGAAGCTGACCGCGGCGGAACGCAAGGCGCTGGATTTCGAGATTGCGGGATTCGAGTCCGCTGCGCTCAGGAGAATCCACGACACCCTGAACGTCGACGACAAGACGCGGGAGAAGGTGCGCAACTACCGCAGCCTCGACCGCTTCGAAATCGGGTCGACCCGGTCCTGGTCCAGGTCCGGGTCCTTCGGCGGCTTCCGCATGTCCGCCGGGTCCTCGAGTTCCGAGGAGAAGGAGGGCGAGTAGCGGGGCCGGAATCGTTATCGTTCGCCTGGGAGGGCGAAGCTCCGGCTGAGCCACTCCTGGACGTTTCGAAGTGGCTCGCCAGGAGGCTCGCCCTCCCAGACGTTTCAGGACAATCGTGCCAGGAGGCTCGCCCTCCCAGACGTTTCAGGACAATCGTGCCAGGAGGCTCGCCCTCCCAGACGTTCCGGAACAATCGTGCCAGGAGGCTCGCCCTCCCAGACGTTCCGGAACAATCGTGCCGGGAGGCTCGCCCTCCCGCAGATAGGACCCTGGATTACGGGGGCGTGCCCGACTGCGGCTCCACGTGGATGTGGACCTTGCCGAGGTTCGGCACGAACTCCCTGAGCCTGCGTTCGAGCGTCTCGCTCAGGGCGTGGGCGTCCGCCACGCTCGATGCGGGGTCGACCCCGCAGTGGAACTGCACCCACAGCTCGTCGCCCACGCGCCTCACCCTGATGTCGTGCGGGGAGCACTGCGTGCCCGCCTCGGACGCGATGCGGGAGAGGACGGCCGCCAGATTAGCGTCGTCGGCAGGCACGGCGGGCCTCGGCTGCCTGTCCTCGTCGTCGGGCTCGATGTGCGTGGCGATTCTCCCGAGCTTCGGAATCCTCACCCGCATGTCCTTCTCGAATTCCGTGACCAGGTCGTGGGCTTCCTGCACGGACGCCGAGCCCGAAACCTCGGCGTCGAGCTCCAGCGAGAGGAAATCCTGGAAGCTTATCACGTGTATCTTGTGCGCCGAGAATCCGTGCGCCAGCGCAATCCTCCTCACCTCGGTCTCCACTCCGGTCATCTGCGATCCGCCGGTCGGGTCGAGGTGCACCACGACGTCCGCGCCCGGAATCATCTTCCCGACCGCCTGCTCGATCGCGACCGCGATTTCGTGCGCCGTGTCGAAGGGGATGTCCTTGGACACCTCAACGGTGATGTCCGCGAATACGCACGGCCCGCTCCGCCTCACGCGCACCCTCTTGACCGCCCGGACCGACGGCAGCTTCGCGACGCGGCGGATCTCCTCCTTGAGCCCGGGCGGCACGGCGTCGAGCAGGTCCGACACCGACCTCCTGAGGAGCCTCGCGCTGACGAACACCACAATCGCCGCCACGCCCAGCGCCGCGACCGCGTCCGCGTGCTTGAGCCACCCGGCCCCGCTGTGATCCGCGACGACAACCAGGACCAGGCCCACGATTACCACCGCTGACGACCACACGTCCGTGGAGAAGTGCAGAGCGTCCGCCTCGAGCGCCTGGCTCTGGTGCTTCTTCGCCGTCCTCCAGAGCGCCCTGGACCTCGTCAAATCCACGACGATGGAAATGCCCATCACCGCGAACGATAAGACCGTCGCCTCCACCTCGCCGCCGCCGGTCGAGAGCCTCTTCACCGCCTCGAAGACAATCCACGCGCAGGTCCCGAGCAGGAGCACGGTCTCGAAGAGGGCCGAAAGGTTCTCCACCTTGCCGTGCCCGTAGGTGTGCTCGGAGTCGGCGGGCCTGCCGGACGCGCGCACCGCGAGCAGAGTCACCAGCGCGGCGACCAGGTCGAGCCCCGAGTGGGCGGCCTCGGACAGGATGCCGAGGCTGCCGGTGAGCAGGCCGACCGTCACCTTCATGCCGGTGAGGAGCAGCGCGGCGAGGACCGAGCTCAGCGCGACGAGCTTCTTCTCCCTGTCCGCCTTGTTCCGGTCGGCGATATTCCGGGCTTGGTCTTCTTCCATCGCTGCTCCACGCCCGGGC
>JBFZBV010000089.1:0-4187 GCA_041308285.1 Planctomycetota bacterium
GACCAGCGCGAAAGAGGGATACCTCGAGCACCCGGACGAAGCTTTCGCGTATTTCCAAAATCGCGGATTGCCCGAGGTGATTTGCGAAAAGAAGCACATGGGATCAAGGGTGGTGATAATCGTATGCAGGGACGAGGAAGCCGCGCGGAAAAGATTCGGCGTCGTCGGCGAGGGCATCGGCACCTGCTATACGCGTACCGGCCGGCCGTTCTTCACCGAAAGGGGTTCGATTTTCCAGGTCTCCATCCTCGATCGTCTGCGGGAAGCCGCAGGGCATGCCGGCCTGTGGGATGAACTCGGGTCGGATTGGATTCTCCTGGACGCCGAGTTGATGCCCTGGTCAGCCAAAGCACAGGCGCTTCTGGAACAGCAGTATGCGGCGGTGGGAGCCGCTGCAGCGGCCGCTTTCCCGGAGGCGGTTTCCGTGCTCGAGAAGTCCGCCCGGCTTGGAGGCGACATCGGCATGCTGCTCTCTAAAGTGAGGGAGCGCGAGGACAGGGCTCGCAGGTATGTCGACGCATACAGGGAGTATTGCTGGCCCGTTGCGTCGGTTGATGATTTGAAGGTCGCTCCGTTCCATCTGCTCGCATGCGAGAACGGCGTTTTCTCGGACCGCGGCCACGTGTGGCACATGGAAACCCTCTCGCGAATCTGCCGCGCCGATTCCAGCCTGTTCCTCGAGACGCCTTTCAAGCTCGTCGACACGTCCAAACCCGCCGAATGCGCCGACGGATTGGCATGGTGGGCTGATCTCACGGCCGGGGGCGGCGAAGGCATGGTGGTCAAACCGCTGGGATTCGTCGCACGGGGATCCAAAGGCCTTCTCCAGCCTGCTGTCAAATGCCGCGGGCGCGAATATCTCCGCATCATATACGGGCCGGAATACGACCTCCCCGGCAACATCGATCGGCTGCGTTCCCGCTCATTGTCATCCAAGCGTTCGCTTGCCTTGCGCGAGTTCGCGCTCGGCATCGAGGGACTGGAACGTTTCGTCAGGCGCGAGCCTCTGCGCCGGGTTCACGAGTGCGTTTTCGGAGTCCTCGCCCTGGAAAGCGAACCGGTAGACCCGAGGCTGTGAAACAATGATAGTGAGGCAATCTGTAAACGCTTACAGGTGTTGTCGCGTGCGACATTTCATGAAGACCGGCAACATCACGCAATACCCAGATACCGCAACATCTGTTAGATAGGCATGTCACATGACCTGGCAGCGCAAGAACCGCGCTAAACGAGACCTGCATTACCTGAATGACGAAGGTTTTGTTGCATGCAATCCTCGCGACCGTGAAGCAGCCCATCGCGCCGAAGTCGAGGGAATCGCGACGAGAAACGTGCATGCGGTAACCTGCAGGAAATGCCGGGAAGCAATGCGCAGGACTGGCGTCCTGAGAGGATCGTCAAAGTCGTCGTGACTCATCCACACCCCGGCGGCCCTGCGACATGCGAGGCATTCATGAGAGCCTCGCAGACCGCCTTTTCAGCCGAGCAGATTGCGTCCGCCTTCAGCTTGAATTTCCTCATGGGGCTCCCGTTCTTCCATGCGAACCCCCGCCAGAGGGCCAGGACGCCTTCGCCCTGGCTCGCGAACTCCGAGCGCCGGAGGAGCTCGTTCCCCCAGGCAGCTGCCGCCAGATGCTCCTGAAGATCTGGATTGGCGAGCACGGCGCGGACCTTCCCGTCGGCATCCGCGATCCCCATTTCGACGGCGAGCTTCTTCACGTAGATTCCCGTCAACTCCAGGGCGGTCGCTTTAGCCTTGCGAGAGGGATTCCGGAGAACCAGCTTGGGCCCGGCCCGGAGGCGGCTGCAGAACGAGCAGCGGCATCCGCATTCGGACGTCAGAAGCGTCAGGTCCTCCTTCAGATTAAACGACGTCAGGATGAACGAAGCGAAAAGCCGCGCGAAGGCGGGGATGTCCCCGGGATCGGGCCTCGCGGACGGAGGGATGCTGGACAGATGCCTGCGAATCCACTCCTCCGCCGAGGAGCCCAAGTTCATCGCATCGTGCGCCACGCCGAAGGACAGGGATCCTCGTTTGAGCGAGTCCTGCGCCCATCTGAGCATGGCGTACGATTTCTCGTGCAGCTTGAGAATTCTCCCGAGTTTCTTCATCTCGAACATGATCGTCCCTCCCTCGCAGTCCCAAATCACCTGCGCGTGGCCACGTCAACCTGCCATGCGAATTCGCCGGCCTGGACGATCTCCACGCCGATATCGAGGAATCTCCCGATGACCTCCGCGTTCGTCCTCGTGTGCTCCGTCGGCGCGCATGTCCTGAACGACCCGCCCCCTGCGATCGCCATGGGAATCAGGAGCTGATCCGCAAGGTGCCTGCCCACGGGCGCACCCGAGGCGAGGTAGCCCCGGGCTTCCTTGACGGCTTCCTTCGCCACTTCCTCGGCCGCAACGCCACGCCTCCCGTATCCGGTGACGAGTTCCATGGCCCCTTCAGACTCGATTTCTATGATAAGCACGTTTCCGGGCCCGCGGCTTGGCACGGACGAGACCGACGAGTCCGAAGCGTCTATCCCGAGCTTCTCCCTGACCGTGTCGACCTCCCTAGCTCCTATGTGCTCAGGAAGGCATGCCACCAGTGCCCGCACGCTCCTGCGCTTGATTTGACCGCGCTCCAGGATGTCAATCCTCTCAATCTTTACGGCAGGCTCCACGCGCGCATGGAAACACCCCCCTCCTGCAGGGAAGAAACCGCAGCGTTCGAGATTCAGAGTCACCTTCGGGCCCATGCGCTCGAGCGCAGGGAGGAAGACCTTCTGCATGAAATCGAAAGGCGGCGCCCAGGGATTGTGCGTCCCGCCCTCGAGCGTGACGGATGAAGGCTCGCTGGCGAGCATGAGCGCGGGAAGCACCGACTGGAACACCAGCGTGGCGCTGCCCGCAGTTCCGACCGCGAACCTGTATTCGCCGCCCTTGACCTCGCCTGGCTCGAACTCGATTCGTCCGGAACCGATTGAATTCCCGCGCACGGCAGCGCCCGACACTGCCGCGGCCGCTTCGACAGCCGCGAGGTGCTGCCTCAGCAGCCCGGGCTTCTCCCGGCCCGCGCGGATGTTCTCCATCCTGAAGGGCCTGCCCGTGACAAGGGAAAGGGCCAGCGAAGTCCTCAGGATTTGCCCGCCTCCTTCGCCGAATGAACCGTCTATTACAGTCATGCGATTGTCCATGCTTGCGCTCGAAACACGGCAGGCCCGGCCGCGGCCACGCGTTGCAGCTCAGGCCCTGCTCACCCCTTCACCACGGCGAGCGGCTCAAGCTTCACCGCGATGTCGACCAAATCCTCCTGCTCTTTCATGACGACGTCGATGTCCTTGTACGCCCCTGCCGCCTCCTCGAGGTCGCCCTTCCCGCGGATGGCATGGAGAATCCCCTTGTCGTCCAGAGCTTTCACCTCGGCGGCCAAATCGAGCGTCCTCACGGCCTCCTTGCGGCCCATCCTCCTGCCCGCCCCGTGGGAGCAGCTCATGAAGCTCTCCTGGTTCCCCTTTCCGCGGACGATGTAGCTCGACGTGCCCTGCGATCCGGGTATTATTCCGAGCTGGCCGTCGACGGCCGAGGTCGCGCCCTTCCTGTGGACAAGGACGTTCCTGCCGAAGTGGTGCTCGAACGCGGCGTAGTTGTGGTGGATGTTCACGGGCTCATCGAACTCCACGCCGGGCGCCTCGGCGGATATGGCGCCGCGAATCCTGTCCGCCATCAGCTTCCTGTTGGCGAGCGCGAAATCCAGGCAGTACTTCATCTCCCGCAGATACGCATGCGCCTCCTCGGTCTCGATGGGCAGGAAAGCGAGCTGCCAGTTGTCGGGCACGGACGAGTGCCACCTCCTGTTCAGGCCGGCTGCGAGCTTGTTGTACCTGTCAGCCACCTTGAGGCCTATGTTGCGGCTCCCGGAATGGACCATGAACCATATCCTGCCGTCCGAACCCTTCTGGATTTCAATGAAATGGTTGCCGCCACCCAGCGTGCCAATCTGCCTGCAGGCGGATGCGTACTGAACCTTCACCTCCGGGTACAGGTCCGAATCCTCCATCTTGGGCATCAAACCCTCGTCCTGGGCCTTCTCGTGGTGACTGAACCCGACAGGCACCGTCTCCCTTATGCGGCCGAGTATCCTCTTGAGGGCGGCGGTGTCGATTGATTCGAGGCTGGTCCTCGTGGCAAGCATCCCGCAT
>JBFZBV010000090.1:0-10220 GCA_041308285.1 Planctomycetota bacterium
TTCGGGCTCAACATGCACGTCACGCTGGACCTTCTGGGCACGGCTGATTGCGCGACAATCGATGCGCCGAAGGGCGCGGATATCGTCCAGGCATGGCTGAGGCGCAACTATTACAACTGGAAGCAGATAATGAAAGACCTCGAGAAGGAAGGCGGCGCCCCGCCCTTGAAGGACGTCATGCTCAGGAAGGACAGGGACGAGTCGTCGGTCCTGGACGGCATCAAAATGCACTGCCTCTTCCAGTTCCTCGTGATTCAGGAGCCGGACCGGATGCGCAGCATAGCCCGCATATCGGCGAAGGAGGGGTGGTCCGTGGGCCAGGACGGCGAGTTCGGCGCGCTGAAATCAGCAGGATGGCCGTTCAGCGAACTGGAAAAGGCATACTTGAAGTTCGTGAGCCGCTGAACACGGGTTCTTCTATTTCCCGGTCTCCGCTATCTCGAACCTCGTTCTCGCAGGTGAACCGCGCGGTGAATCAGAACGAGATTTCGAGGAACTACGGAGACTGGTTCGCAATCCCGGTCCGCCGGACGCATTGAGGCGGGAATCGTTATGGCGTTTGACCAGTTTGAGTGCCAGGTAGACAAGGAGTCCTGCGGCGAGGAAGATGGCAAGCCAGCGCAGGTTGCACCTGTTGGTCAGGTTGAAGGTCACATTGGCCGGCCTGATCGGTCCTGGTTGCAGATTGGAGGAAGGTGTGCCATGCGAAAGGATTCCCCGATGAACAAGTCTCTCCACGATGGCAAGGGCTTCTGCGCGATTGCCGCCATGCAGCTCCAGCACGGACCTGAGCGTGCGTTTGCCGTCGAACAGGGTCAGGAATCGGGCCAATTCGCCGTCCACGACCATCCAGTCGGGGATGTCGCCCCATACGATAAGACGGGCTGAGCCGCGGACGTCCAGGAGAGTGGCTTCCCTGGCGGTCAGCACGACATCTTCGCTAATCATGATTGGCTTTCCGTCGCATCGGGAGGATCAATATCTGAATCCGAGTCCGATTGATAATCCGAGTAGTCCTCATCGGGAAGTGCCCGAGGGGGGCCGCTCGGCTTTTCAAACGCATGCTGCATCGGTTTGTTGCATCGGAAAATTGCGGAAGGATATTGCTTCGTAATCGGTCTTCGATTTATGCCTCTTCGCCAGAATCTGAGGGCTGGAAGCCTGCTTTATATGCCCGAACATCTTGTCAATATTGATGTTGGGGCGCAGGGGCTCCGATTGTTTATCGAATCTGAGATTCGCGGCGGAGGCCGGGCCCCCGGCGGCTTCTGAACGTGCAACCCCCAAGACGGCCGGGTTTACCCACGGATTCCGGCGGAGATCCGAACATGTTTCCTTTCATCAAGCATGCGGCTCCAAGGGCATCCTTGCATAGTCGGGACCGGGCACATATTCTTTGAGTCCGGAGACACTAGGCATTGGTCACTTCGTTAGAATATTATTATGGAAATTGACAAGATATTGCGCGTTTTCACGCGCGGAGCCCTTCGACAGGCTCGGGGCGCAGCGCGTGTTATGACCCGGACGAGCCAACCCTTTTTGGTCCCGGCTCGTCCGGGTTATGGAGAGAAGGCATGCTCCACGGGAACCTGCGAGAAATGACCTGCCCTTCCTGCGATTCGCGCGGCGCCTTCGAAGTCTCCCCGAAAATGCAAATCGTCTGCAAGGCGTGCAGGACGGTCCACATCCCGGCTGAAATCGAGAAGAGCCAGAGATGGATTCGGGCCACCTCCTTCAAGCCCGCCGAGGTCTCGGGCCTGTTCGCCGGCTGTTCGCAATCCAGGATGACCCGGCTCGGTAAGGAAACGATCGTATCCAGCAAGTACAGGCTCGAATACATGATAGGCCAGGGCGGAATGGGCACCGTGTTCCTGGCCGTGGACAAGGATACGGACGAGCGAATCGCGCTGAAGATTATCCACAAGGCCTACTGCAGCAACACCGAGTTCATCAAGAGGTTCCTGAGGGAGGCGACGATACTGAAGAGCGTCAGGCACCGGAACCTGATTAGATTCCTGGACCTGGGAATCGAGGAGGACGGGTACTTCCTCGTGATGACGTTCGCGGACGGCATGAACCTCAAGGACCTGGTGCAGAAGTCCCCTCCCCTTCCGGTGCGGACGGCGATGAAGATAATCGCCCAGACGGGCATGGGGCTGCTCGAGGCCCACAAGAACTGCATCGTCCACAGGGACATAAAGCCGGAGAACGTCGTTCTCGCCAGGGACGGGAGCGTGAAGATCATCGATTTCGGCCTGGCTAAGAACATCATAAGCGTCACGTCGAACGTCACGGTCAGCGGCCAGGTGCTCGGCACCCCCGCATACATGGCGCCGGAGCGGTGCGACGGCGCGCACGGCGACAACAGGTGCGACATCTACTCGCTGGGCGCGACGCTGTACTTCGCCCTCACCGGGCAGCAGCCGTTCCAGGGCGCGAACAACTGGGCCATCATGCTCAAGCACCTGAACGATCCGGTCCCGGACGTGAGAACCCTCAATCCCGCGGCTGGAAAGCCGTGCGCGGACATCATCTCGATGATGATGGCCAAGAAGCCGGAAGCCCGCTACCAGACGATGGAAGCGGTGGTCGAAGACCTCTGCCGCGTGCTATTGGACGAGAAGCCGGCCCTGTCCCCTCTCGGAGACGACACGGTGCTGTCGACGAGGGCCGCGGAGGAGACGACGTCCGAGTCGACGTTCGAAAAGGCGCTCAGGATTCAGGACGATCTCCGGAGCCAGGGCAAGTACGTCCCGCCCATAGGCGAGCTCGTGGCGATTTCGGACGTGCCCATCAGGGTGGTCAGGAGCTTCGCCGGGAGCGCCGTGGTGAGGAAATGCCTCTGCGGAAAAGCCCTCACCCTGAAGACGCCCGACATGAGGTGCCCCGCATGCGGATCGCCCGTACGCGTGGACAACCTCGGGAAGCTGACCAAGCTGGACAGGTTCGTGAGGATTGAAAGCCCGCGCAGGAAGCTTACTTACGGCGACTCGAGGTTCGAGGACGCGTTCGACGGAATCCTCTCGAACCTGGTGGAAATAGGCGAATCCAGCATCGTCCTGGACATGCCCAATCTCGAGGATTTCAGCCACGACCAGTTCATCTGGATTTTCTCGGCCTTCGAGGTCCTGGCATCCGCAGGCGGGAGCCTTTCCCTGATTGTGGGGAACGAACGCGTCCGGTCGAGGTTCGCCGCGGTCGGCGCGGACAAGTTCATCCGGCTCTTCGACTCCCCTGAGAGCTTCAAGAAGAACCTGCTCACCGAGGAGGCCAAGGAGTTCTACTCGATTGCCGACCGGAGGCCGGAGCTCTGGAAGGCCGTGAAGGCGTCGAGGGACAGCGACCCGCTGAAGGCCATAGAACTGTACGACGGCATGATTGCCGAGTCCGGCCTCGAGGAGGACCCCGAGGAGAGGGACTATTTCGTGAACTACATCGCGAGCCAGATGACCGCGAAAGTCGCGAGGGCGATTGCAGGCAGGAAGTACGTCATAGCGAAGATCCTGCTGAGGAAGATGCTGGGCGCATTCCCGGACTATCCGCCCGCGCTGCTCTACAAGGGCCAGATGCACCTCGCGCAGAAGGAGTACCGGGAGGCGGCGGAGTGCTTCAACGGCGCGCTCGAGGCGAACCCGGACTTCGTCCCGGCTCTCGAGGGCCGCGGATCGGCGAACTACTACCAGAACCTCCAGGAGAAGGCCATGGAGGATTTCACGCGCGAGCTCGAGCTGAACCCGCAGAGCGACGTGGCCTGCTACAACATCGCATGCGTGTACGCCGCAAAGGACGAGAACACGACCGCGCTCCACTGGCTCCGGAAGGCGGTCGGCCTGGGGTTCGCCGATTCCGAACATATCGCAGGGGACCCGGACCTGTCCTCCATTTCCAGCCTGCCCGAATTCGCGGAAATCATCGAAAAGCTCAGATTCGCGGAGAAGGAAAAAGCCGGGAAAACCGAGAGCGAGGAGAACTCACCCGCATAGCAGCCATCAGTCCCGGATCGCAGGCCTGCCGGCAGATGGGAGGGCGAGGCTCCGGCCGACCGTGATATTGGGGACAGGAACCTTTTTTGGAAAGGATTCCCCGGATTCCGGCAAGAAACCGCAATAATACAGGCGGCATCCGCATTGTTTTCACGCTGCATGATTAACGCGGAATCGACTTTCAGGAGCGACCTATGAGCAATCACCTCTGCCATTGGGAATTCATGGTCAGCGACGTCAAGAAGGCCAGGGCCTTCTACGGGAAGGTGTTCGGGTGGAAGTTCGACGACAGCAGCATGCCCGGGTACACGATGATTAACACGGGAAAGGAGCCGGACGGCGGGATGATGGCCAAGCCTGCCGAGGCGCCGTGCTGCGCGCTGAGCCAGTACTTCCTGGTCGACGACATCGACAAGACGCTGGCCAAGGCCACGAAGGCGGGCGCGAAGGTCGCCGTCCCGAAGACCGAGATTCAGAACGTCGGCTGGTTCGCGATGTTCCTCGATCCCGACGGCATCTGCGTGGGCATATTCAAGAACCTGTAGGCCTGGGGCACCCGGCGGAATCCCGGTGAATATCCGAGGCCAATCGGGTTCCCGGCAGGTTAGGATGGCCGTATGAACTCGAAGCGCATCATTCTTGCCGCGCTCCTGCTGGTCGCTGCAATCGGTGCGGCAGTGCTCGTCCTGCTGCGCGATCGAGAGGACGAGGGCTTGGCCCCCGAGTGGATCGGCCCGCCGCCCGGTTCCGGAGCCGTGCAACCCGCCAAGGAGGCCTTCACTTCCCCGGATGCGCCGGCCGAGACGCCGGGATTCAAGCCAAAGACCAGGCCAAAGCAGCCCAAGCTCACCCCGCCGCCGGACGTCAGAATCGCCACGGTCAAAGGCGTGGTCCTGTACGAGCCGGACCGCGCACCATTCCCCTCCGCGCTGGTACAGGCCTCGGGAATCAAGGGATTCCGCCAGCGCGTCGTCACGAACAAGGCGGGAACCTTCGAGATTGCGATTACGGAAGCAGGGAAGTGGAAGATCGAGGCGTTCCCGTTCGGCGAGGACGGATTGTCCTTCCCCGTCGAAATCGAGATCTCCGCAGGCGAAGAGAGGAACGTGGAAATCCTGGTGCCTGGAGAGAAAACATACGAGGTCTTCGGCAGGGTGACCGGGCTTGACGGCAGAGGTCTCGAGGGCGTGGATGTGAACTTGTGTAGCTCTATCGGCCCACCCCTCGGTGATGAAACCAGAGCCGACGGCTGCTACGGGCCGATGGTTCTCAAGGTCCGGTGGCCGCGTCCCGTCAAAGCAGGTGATGAAATCGCCGAGACCGAGGCAGCCGTGCTCCGCCTCCGGCAAAGGTCTACGCTGACTTTCGACCCCGACAGATTGCCGATTTCGATCCGGCAAATCAATCTGAACGATTACCCTTCGGGAAAAGTCGAAGTCAACTTGAACTACGGCATTCCCGGCGCGCTGATTGGCTATGTCCTGGCTCCCGACGGCGGGCCGGCGGAGGGAGTGTATCTGCGGTATTCTTTCAAGAATGCGAATGGCGCCACGTCCACGGGCACGATAGTCCAGAACAGCCGCTTCGTCATCCCAATCTGGGAGAAAGGAAATCTCGTCATCGAGCCGGGCGAAGCCGGGGAGAACTATGTGGCGACTGAAAGGATTGACCTGGGAGAAGTCGATCCTTCGCAGGCGATTCCCGACGTATACGTCCGGCTGAAATGGATGCCCCGGCATTACGTAAGGCTGGTCGACGGACAGGGGAACCTGCTTTCCGACAGGTCGATAGGCGTCTCGGTCATCGTCGAAACGGAACCGGAGCCGAGAAAGGGATGCATCAACGACCCGGCAATCGCCATGCTCGCGGAAGACGAGAAGGAGATAGACTACGGGGAGGTGGACTCCGGAATTGCCCGCCTCCCGCTCGGGATGACCGGGCTCAGGAGACTCTGCGTCCTTGGGCAAGGCATCAGGACGCAGTCGGTTCCATGCACGGAGTACCAGATTCCCCAGGCGATCACCGTAGAGCTGCTCCCCCCGCTGCTCGCAGGCTTCATCGAGCTCCCGCCCGGGATTCCCGACGGGACCCGGCCGGATGTGATTATAGAAGCCAGGCGCGAGGGGGGGTCGATGAGTATGCGTTCGAAATTCCGCTACAACGCCGCCACGGGCCAGTTCGCAATCGACCGGTTCGAGGACAGCTCCCTGAAGTATAGTGTGATATTCACCATTCCCGGCTATGGGGCCTGGGAGAAGCCGGATTTCGAGCCTCCTGCCGACGGGCCGGGGGAGCCCGTGCGCGTCACGTTCGAGAAGAAGCAGGGCTGAGGGAGGTCCGCCGGCAGCCAAAGTCGGCAGGGCGCACGGCCGGCGCCGGCGTGCGGCCGGGAATAGGCTGTTGAGCCCGGACGGACGCGGATACGGGGATTCGGCCCCTTAGGCCGACGCAGTCGAGAATCCCGGAGAGGCGCGCCTGCGGCCGGGATTGAACCTGCGGGGCGCCCGCATTAGAATCTGTCGCGGCAGGCCTGGAACCCGAATGGAAAACCGGGTCGCCGCTGGCGCGGGTTGAAGGACAGCGTGGAAAATCCGGAAGCAAAGCCCGGGAAGAAGTTCATCGGCAGGCACGAGGTGCTCGGCGAGATCGCCAGGGGCGGGATGGGAGCCGTAATCGAGGCCCGCGACCCGGGCCTGGGCAGGGACGTCGCAGTCAAGGTGCTGCTCCCCGAATCGAGGATGGACGCCGAGGCGGTCGCGCGGTTCATCGACGAGGCGCAGATCCAAGCGCAGCTCGAGCACCCCAACATCTGCCCGGTGCATGAAATCGGCAAGGACAAGAGGGACTCGCCCTACTTCTCCATGAAGCGCGTGCGGGGCAAGCCCCTGCACGAGGTAATCGACGAATACCACCGCGGAGGCCGCGTCACCCTTTTCCATCTCGTGGCGATTTTCATGAAGGTCTGCGACGCGGTCGGGTTCGCGCACTCCAAGGGCGTCATTCACCGGGACCTCAAGCCCGCCAACGTCATGGTCGGCGACTACGGGGAGGTCCTCGTCATGGACTGGGGCCTCGCCAGGATCGCAGGCCGGGCCGACCGCCGCACCGAAAGGCTTACGGTGCGCAGCGACCTGACGGAGAAGGACTCCTCGGAACTCCTCTCCATGGACGGATCCGTGGTCGGGACGCCCGCCTACATGCCCCCCGAACAGGCCATGGGCGACGTCGCGAAGATGAGCGAGAGGTCCGACATCTATTCGCTCGGGGCGATACTGTACGAGATTCTCGCGGGATCCCCGCCTTTCTCGGGCGGGCCCCTGGAAGTCCTGGGCAAGGTGGTGAAGGATGGCGCACTTGTGCCGCCGTGCGAGAGGGCGGCAGCCGCGTCCGGGGCCGGTGGCACCGTGAAGACCCAGGCGCGGCAGGTCCCCCGCGAGCTCGAGGCCGTGGTGCTCAAGGCCATGGCCTTCAAGCCGAGCGCCCGGTACCGGACCGTCGACGACCTCCGGTCCGACCTCGAGGCGTGGACCGAAGGCAGGGTGCTCAGGGCGGCGGAGTACACGCTGATCGAGCGCGCGGTGAAGTGGGTCGGCAGGAACCGCGTGCTCAGCGCAGTCGCGGGCATGGGCGCGGCGGCGGCCCTCGTTGTCGGGATTCTGCTCCTGTGGTCCTCGGCCGAGAAACGGATAGCGGAGAAGGTCGGACGCGATATGGGCGCCCGGCTCGCAAAGCAGGAGCATGCGAAGTCGGCGAAAGCCGTGCTCAACCAGAACCTGGACGAGGCGAGGACGCAAATCGAACGGTGCAGGAAATCCTTCGAGGCCGCGGCGGCCGCAAGGATTAAAACGATGCCGGTGGTCCCTGCCGGCCAGTCGGTGTCGTACGCGCGCGGCGTCGAAAAAGGCCCGATGGCCGAAGCCGGCCCGCCCGGCGGGAACGTGCGCGAACCGGACTGGGGATCGGGGCCGCAGCCGCCTCCGTCCGTGGACGTGCCAGTGCGGGCCCTCGGCCTCTCCGCGCTCAAGGAAGCCACGGAGGCGGGATCCTTCGCGGTTCTATTCGCGGAAAGGGCGGCGGACAGCGCCGAGGCCGAGGGTTTCGACGATCTCAAGGGCGATTGCAGGGCTGCGCTGGAACAGGCGAAGATTGCCTTCGGCAGGGCGCTTTCGGCGAGCGGCGACCCGGAAAGGGCGTGCAAGGAGCTCGCAAGGGCGGGCCGCGACACGCACGAGAAGACGCGGGCGCTCGCCTATGCCAAGGGGCTCTGCATGCTTTCCGTGGTCACCAATCCCGCCGGCGCGGAGGTGAAGCTCTTCCCCATGCCGCCGGGATCGGCGGAAGCAGGGCCGGAGGCGCTGCGCAAGGGCAGGACGCCGGCGGACTGGGCGGACGTGCCCGAAGGCGTGTACGTGCTGCGCTTCGCGATGGAAGGCCGGGCTCCGGTGGCGTACCACCTCCGCCTGTGTCGCGACCTGCCGCCGGAAGCCGCGCACGAGATGGCTGTCCTCGCGGAGGAGAGGAAGGACTTCAGGCTCGTGATGGCCGAGGAGACGAAGAGGCTGTCGGGCGCGGCCCCAGCGCTCCGACTCGTCTTCGTGGACCTGCCCGAGGCGAAGCTCGTTCCGGAAGGGTTCGTGGTCGTTCCCGCGGGGTCTTTCCTCATGGGCGAGGAGCAGAAGCCGGTCAGTCTGGAGACCTTCTTCGCGGCGTCGGCCGAGACGTCCGCAGGGGACTGGATGGATTTCCTCGACCAGGCGGGAGGCAGGAGCCGCGGCAAGCTCGGCATGGCCTCGGTCGAGGAGGCGGCGGAGAGGATTTGGACGCTGTTGAAGGGCTCCGACTCAGGCAGAGTCCTGCCTGCGGCGGCGCTGTCGTGGGACGACGCGAGGACCTACTTGCGATGGCGGAACTCGAAGGCAGGGTCCGCCGGCGGCGTCATGTACCTGCTCCCGACAGAGGCGATGTGGGAGAAGGCGGCGCGCGGCGCGGACGGAAGGACCTTCCCCTGGGGGGACGACTACGACAGGATGAAGATCAACGGGGCCGAGCTGCGGCAGATGTCCACGCAGGAATTCCTCAAGAACTACGACCCCGTTTACATCAACAGGGGGACGAGCGTCTACGGGCTGAAGCACGCCGGCGGGAACATCTGCGAATGGTGCCTTAACCGCGACGCGTCGAACACTGAGTGGCGGGTCAACAAGGGGGGGTGCTTCAGCCTCGGCGCGTCGATGCTCAGGCTCGCAGGCCGCGATTCCGGCCCGCCCGAACTCCGCTACAGCACCCACGGGTTCCGCGTCTTCGCATGCCCTTCGGAATGACCTGCGCAAGGGAGTGCGAATAGAACCTGCCGCGATTCCTCCCGCCGCCCGGGATGGCTGAGGCTCTCGAAGACACTGCGAAGCCCATATCCGCGCATGTCAGGCGAAGCAGTGCAGCCGGGCGGCTGATTAGCGATTTCTCAAACCCCTCACCCCGCCCCTCTCCCCAAAGGAGAGGGGAATAAGCGGAAAGGCGAAGCTCCGGCCGATCCGCTCGTGTGCATTCCGGAGTGTGCATGGGAGGGCGAAGCTCCAGCTGAGCCACTCCTGCACGTTTCGAAGTGGCTCGCCGGGCTTGCTTCGCCTGTTGGTCGGAGCGTGGGCTACGCAGGCTCTTCGAGAGGCTCGCCCTCCCAGACGTTCCGGAACAATCGCGCCGGGAGGCTCGCCCTCCAAGAGATTCCCGTGGGAGGCGGATGCAGCGCGTTGCTTGCCGCTGCTCCGCCGATTTTCCTCGTGCGGATTTCCCGATTCATGCGTCTATGATGAGAGTGATCCGGAAAGTGTGGCCGGGAAGCGGCAGCGGAAGTAAAACATGGGCGTGCAGGTTCCCGTCGCCTCTCACGGGACGAACATCCATGAATGCGGAGGACGTCATGAACATCGGGGCTCAGCGCAAGGGAGATCGGTTTCGCCCGGTTCGAACTGCCGGGGATTATCGAAGGAGGCACGGAACTGCCCTTCGAGCGCCCGGGAATCGCGCTCGACTATCCTGCTCGCAGAGCCTGGGCCTGCGTGAGCATGGAGAGCTGTTGGAAAGCGGTCATGACGGTGCTGATCCCCCGGAAGGTCGACAGGCCCGGGGAGCCGGAGAATTCCAAGGGGAAATAGGGATTGAGGCTTCGCATTCGCGCGATGGCGCTCGAGGGCGCAATCTTCGAGCGAAGCCACGGACTCCGGGAAGCCTTGACGCGGG
>JBFZBV010000091.1:0-4141 GCA_041308285.1 Planctomycetota bacterium
TGAAACCCGACCCTCCTTCGTCTGATGCCCACGAAGAGACTTCGGCGGGCTTTGCTCCGCCCTCGCGTGAACACAGAGGCGAAGGCGGGGCGGGCTTCGCTCCGGGGGCGGCTACATCCGCAGGCTGATGTGGCCACGGCACGGAGCCTGTCCGCCTAAGCTACAAGCAATACATCAAAGCGAAGGCGGATTATCTCAACGAGATTGCTTCGCTTCGCTCGCAATGACCCCCAAATGTGCGCTTCTGGAGGGCCGCGCTCCAGCGCGGCCTTTCGTCGAATCAAATGGATGTTCTTGATGAATGCCCGGCGGAGCCGGGCCCTCCGGAGACCGCCTATGTAGCCACGGCACTCTGTGCCGTGATCTTTGGATATCCGCCCCAACCCGCCTTCGCCTGCCGGACATTGCGAGGGCTTCGGCGGGCTTCGCTCCGGGGGCGGCTACATCCGCGAGCCGTGATCTCCGCCCCAGCCGAGGAATCAGACCGTGCCCTCATCTGATAAAACGATTTCCTCTCTCCCTTCAGCGCGAGGGGGCGTCAATCCCGTCCGGCGAGGGCTTTGGCGACTTCCTTCCCGAACGCCTCCACGGTCAGCCCCGCGGCGGCAAGGGCGTTCCACTCGCCGTCCCTGCCCTGCTTCCACCCCTCCTCCGACAGGGCAATCCGGAACTTCTCGAACCTCGCCGGGTCGGCCAGAAGGACAGCGGCCATGCAGTACATGTATGCCCTCTGGACCGGGGCGGTCTCGAACTCGCTGTCCCTGCCCAAGACGGTTCCAGCCGACGGGCTGCGGCCCGCCTTCATCTCCTCCGCCATTGCCTTGCGCCACGAGAAGTGGTTGTACCAGCTGTTGAATTCCGGCTGCGCCTTCGGCTTCTCGAAACCGATTGAAGGGGCCACCGACCCCAGCACGCCGACCGCGACGAGGTCCGATATTCCCGCCCATGCCCAGAGCGGCAGGTTGTGCAGGCCGAGCCTGTCCAGGGCAATCTTGAGGCCGCCCATCAGGACCGACGCGTGGAAGTCCGGCGCCCTGGCCTCCCCGCACAGGGCGAACGCGGACCTGTCGTAGTCCGCGTAGCCCTGGGCCTGGTTCTTGACCGCCGCTTTCGCTTCGTCCCCGAGCTCTTCCACGCCGTCCACGAACTTCCCGAAGTCCTCCTCGGAATCCAGGACGATCACCGCGACCGGGCTTTCGAACCGGTCGGGCAGCTGCCTGCCGGCGAGCCGCGCGGCCTCGGAAAGGCCCTTCTCCAGCAGACCGGCGATTTCCGCCACCGTTCCGCGGGGCGCGGAGGTCTCCACCTCGAAATGCCGCGTCGCGTACCTCGGAAGCGAAAGCCCCATCGAGGCCGCCACCGGGGACGGCCCGCCCAGATCCCGGACCTCCGCTTCCGCCTTGCACGCAGAGATGGCTTTCTCCGTCCTCTGGTCGCGCTCCTTCTCGAAGGCCTCCAGCGCGGCCGCCTCGGCCACCTCGTCCGGGTTGAGCCACCTGGGCCACTTGAACCTGTAGGTCCCGAACTTCCAGCCCAGCTTCCCAAGCGACTTCCTGGCCCTGTCGGCCGACTCGAGGTTCCCCCACGCGGGGACGAGGTCGGACATCCCGGCGACGGTCATGAACGCCTCGCCCAGCGGGATTGACCGGGGATGCCCGGCCGCCGCCCTGTCGAGGTCGTCCAGGAGGCCGTCCAGGAGCCTGTCCAGGCCGCGTTTCCAGAAGGCATGAATCGAGACCGCGTCCGCGGCCGCCGCGTGGCCCTTCTCCTCCAGGTCGGAGCTCTCCGGCATGGAGGAGGGGTCGGGGGCCTTTGGCATGTTCCGCCAGGAAACCGGCTTGAGGAAGGAGAGGTATTCCCTGATTTTCGCGATTGCAGCAAGGTCGGGATCGACGAGTTCGGCGATTTTGAGGTATTCCCACGCCGCGTAGAAGCACTTGGCGTTGGCGAGCCTCACGGACGCTTCGACGGCTGCCTTCGCATGCCTGGTCCTGGCTTCGCGGACCGCCGTCTCGCCGTCGCCCTTCTCGGCGGCCTGCGCCGGGCAGGCGGCGGAGGCCGCGGCGAGCGCAAGAACTCCGGCCGACATGCAGGCGAAGATTCGCATGGTTTCAGCGTCTTAAGAAATCCGTCAGCGTTATCAGCGTCGAATACGCCCGGATATCATCGTGCACTCCCCGGTACGAGTCTAACTCCCCCGGGGGAAAACCGCACCTCGAAGCGGCTTTTCCCGCCTCCTCCCTGCGCCGAAACTCCTCGAAGCCCGGCCCGCATCGCTTCCCGGACCGAACGACCCGGAACCGGTCAGAACAGCACTCCCTGCCCGATGCCGGGGCCGGCCTGGAGCCGCTCCGCGAGCGTGGTGATTCGCGCCGACGACCGGGCGTTCTCGACCGCGATTGCCACGGCCCTTCTCGATCCCACGATGACGACGAGCCTCTTCCCCCGCGTTATCGCCGTGTACAGGAGGTTCCTCTGCAGCATTACGTAGTGCTGGGTGTGCAGGGGGATCACGACGCACGGGTACTCGCTGCCCTGGCTCTTGTGTATGGTCACGGCGTAGGACAGGACGAGCTCGTCCAGTTCCGCAGCCGAATACGGCACCAGCCTGTCGTCGAATCGGACGTGGAGCTCCCCTTCCTCGAAGTCTATCCTGTCCACGCGTCCAATCTCGCCGTTGAACACCTCCTTGTCGTAGTCGTTCACCGTCTGCATGACCTTGTCGCCGGCCTTGAATTCCTGGCCGAAGCGGCTCACCCCCCGGCCTCCCGGATTCAGGGCCTCCTGCAGGACGACGTTCAGGTTCCTCGCGCCGAGGTCGCCCTTCTGCATGGGCGTGAGGACCTGGATGTCATCCACCGGCCGGACGCCGAATTTCCCCGGAATCCTCTCCTTCACGAGGTCGACCACGAGCCGCGCGGCCTTCGCTGGGTCCTCCTCCTGGAAAATGAAGAAATCCTCTTCCGCCTCGCCCCCGGGCTGCGGGAAGTCCGGCTGAAGGCCCGAGTTAATCCTGTGTGCGTTGCCGACTATCGAGCTCCGCGCGGCCTGGCGGTGCACTTCCATCAGCCTCGCCACGGGCATGACGCCCGACGAAATCATGTCCGACAGCACGTTGCCCGGCCCCACGGACGGGAGCTGGTCCGCGTCGCCCACGAAGACGAGCGTAGCGTCCGGCGCCACCGCCCGCACGAACTGGTGCGCGAGGACCACGTCGAGCATCGAGGTCTCGTCCGCTATGACCACGTCCGCGGCGAGCGGCCGTTGCGGGTCGTGCTTGAATCCCCCGCCCTTCGGATCGAACCCGAGCAGCCTGTGTATTGTCGACGCCTCCATGCCGGCGGCCTCGGCCATGCGCCTCGAAGCCCGCCCCGTTGGCGCGCAGAGGGCGACCCTGAGTTTCTTCGCCCTGAATATCTTCACCATGGCGCTGACGAGCGTGGTCTTCCCAACTCCGGGACCGCCCGTGACGACGAGCAGCTTGGACCGCACGGCGCGCACGAGGGCGTCCCTCTGCCCGGCCGAGAAGGTGATTCCCATCCTCTCCTCGGCCCACGACGCGGCCTTCTCCGCGTCCAGGGGCGGCCTGCCGTGCGGGGCGTGGAGGATTCGGAGGAGGTTCGCGGCCAGGATCCTTTCGCAGGCCTCGATCTGCGCAAGGTAGACGAGCCTGCCGTGCGAGGCGCTGTCCGCCTCGACGAGCCTGCCGGACTCTACCCCCCGGCGCACCGCCGCGGCGGCCAAATCCTCCGGGATTTCCAGCATGCCGGCGGCCAGCTCCTCGAGCTTGTCCAGCGGGTAGGCGCAGTGGCCATCGTCCGTGAGGCTCGACAGCGCGTGCTCGACCCCGGCGGTCGCCCTCAAGTCCGACAACCTGTCGACTCCGAGCCTCATGGCGATTGCGTCAGCCGTCTTGAACCCTATCCCGGGCACGTCCCTCGCCAGCCGGTAAGGGTCCTCCCTCACGAGCGTCACCGCCGTCTCCCCGTAGGTCCTGAATATCCGGAAGGCCATGGAGGTGCCCACGCCGTGGGCGTGGAGGAAGACCATGATGTCCCGGACGGCCTTCTGCTCGTTCCAGGCCTTGAGTATCCTGGCGTGCCTGACCGGGCCGATGCCGCCGACTTCGAGAAGGCGGCGG
>JBFZBV010000092.1:0-3054 GCA_041308285.1 Planctomycetota bacterium
TCCTGCTCCCTGCCGCCGGGATCGGGTATGTTCAGCACGAGCTTCGGCTCAATCCTCTTCCTCTTGATGAAATCCATAGCCCTGTTGTGGGCGATTCTGAACAGCCAGGTCGAGAACCTGGATTTCGCCCGGAAATTGCCCGCGTTCACGAACAGCCTGAGGAACACGTCCTGGGCCAGATCCTCGGCCCAGGCGGGGTCGGCGACCATCCTGTGGATGTAGCCGACGACGCCGTCCTTGTACCTCTCGACGAGATCCTGGAAGGCGGCCTTGTCCCCCCGTTGGAAGCGGTCGAGCAGCAATTCGTCCGGGATTGCGGGATTCGACATCTTCGAGCCCGCCGCCGGGTCAGCTATGGCTGTCGTGAACGGCCCCATCTCATGTCCGCGGGGGGAAGCGCCCGGGGATCGCTCCCCCCGCAGGCCTCATGCTACATCCGCGATTCGCGCCCATCCAGGCCCATCGGATTCTGAAATCCTTCACCGGGTTAGAAATCGCCTTCGTCGTCCCCGTCCCTGTCCCGGTCGCGGCCCCTCTCCCTCTGCCTGAGGAGCTTTTCAAGCAGTTTCTTCACTTCCTTGAGTTCCTTCGCGAGCTCGTCCTTCTGCTTCTTCAGGGCATCGAGCTCCCTGCCTGCGCCGCGATCCTTCTCGGGCTGCTCCTTGCGCAGTTCCACGAACCTCCGCGCCTGATCCCTTTCCTCGCCCTTGGGACCCTGCTGCATCCGTTTCCTGAATCCTTCCGGCATCTCGCGGGGCCCTTCGGACTCCTCGCCGTCGCCATCTCCCCTCCTGCCGCGGGGCTCGATGAGCTTCCAGAACTGCTCGAAGTCGAACCCGTCCCGGCCCTTGAACATCCCGCGCATCTTCTCCATGCGCTCCGGGTCGAAGCCCCTGAACTGGCGGCCGAACCGCTTGCCGAACTTCTCAATCTGCGGCCCCCACTCCTTGCCGAATTTCTCGATGTCCGGGCCGAATTCCCTGCCGAACTTCTCAATCTGGGGCCGGAACTTCTCGATTTGCGGAATCACCTTCTTCAGCACCTTCATGCGGTCGCCCGTCCTGGGGTCCGTGAAGTCGAAGCCCTCGCCGTCCTTCTCGAGGTCCAGGTCCTTTTCCCATACCTTGCCGTCCCTCTCGATTCTGACCCTGGCCTTGCCGCCGGGCCCGCCCTTCTCGATGCGCGCTTCGACGCGGCGGCCGCCCTCGGGCCTGACTTCGACCCTGGCGCCCGGCCCCGCCTCGACCCTGAACCCCGCATGCTTCCTGCCTCCGTCCTCCTTCTTCGCCAAAGCCTCTTCCTCGCGATCCTTCTTCGCGCCTGCAATAAGCTCCTTGATGTCGGCAAGCAGCTCGCGGCGGAACTGCCTGAGCTTCGCGTCGATTCTCCTGTCGATTTCCTCGACGAGCTTCTTCTTGTCGACGCCTTCCTTGCCGCCTCCCAGCGCATCGTTCCCCGCCGAGAGGCCTGCAATCAGAAACAAAGCGGGCAGCAAGAGCCTTTTCATCCTGGATCCTCCATAAAAGGGACTGTCCACTCGAAATGTCCGTCTCCGGTATCTAATACGATTGAGCGTTTGAAATACCCCTGCAATTCCCTGCGCAGCAGGGGCCGCAGACAGGCGGGGCCGGCTCGATTCCCGGCGCCCGTGGCCGTTCGGCAGGCATGCTCATGCACGGCCGGCTGGGGCAGGGGTTCCGACATAACTCATTTCATCGCTTGATATTGTGGTTCCGTTCGGAGGCCCCGGAGGCGCTTCCTGCCCCCCGCCTTGGAGGGCGGGGGCCAGGGGGTCACACCTTGACTATTGACTTGATTACGAACTCGAGGGTCGAGGCTGCAGGGCACAGGATCGATATCGCCTTCGGCCCCCTACTTCCCGGCCTTCTCTATCGTCTCGACGTGCCTCAGGATTTCCTTCTGGCGAGCGAGCATCTTGGTGAGATCGCACGCCACCTGAATCGACCCGTTGTTCGAGTACATCGCGTCTATCAGCGGCTTGTAGATTTTGCCGTCCATGGAAGCCTCGGCCTCCAGCTCGTCGAGCCTGCCCGCGAGTCCGGGAGGCAGCTTGGATGCAGCAGTGCGGGCCTTGCCAATCCGCGCGATCACGTCTTCGGGCCGCATGTCGGCCTCGACACCCACGAACTCGAGGCCGATTTCCAGGGTCTGGATGGTCCTGCGGAGGTCTTTGATTTCGACCTCGAGTTCCATGATGCGCTTCTTCGCGTCGCTCTGGTCCAGCGCCCTCTTGAGCCGGCCTATCATCTCGTCCCTGTCGGCAATCTCCCTGTCGTGCAGCGCCTTGGACTGGTCCATGGCGTCGGTGAGCTGCTTGAGCTGCGCTTCCCTGTCCGACAGCTTCCCGGCGAACCCGGAGTTCTCCTGCTCGAGGCCGGCCAGCCTGGGCTTCAGCTCGGCAAGCTCCGCGTTTAGGCCGTCGATCAGGCCGAGCTTGGTCTTCACCTCGTCCCCCATCGACGACCTGAGCTCCTCCATCTTCCTCCGGAGGTTCTCCTTCTCCGCCTCGAGCCCTTCGACCGTCTTCTTGAGGGTCGCGTTCTGCTCCTCGAGCATCGGGATTCTGGAGGCGTCCACTGCCTTTGAGGCCACGAACTTCTCGTCGCGCGCCTTCAAATCGGCGTTCTGCTTCTCCAGGACCTCGAGCTTGCCCTGAAGCGTGCTGATTTTCTGCTGGAGCTGGTTCTCGTTCAGCTCGTACTCGGCAATCTTGGAAATCAGCTCCTGATGCTCGAGCCCGCCGTAGGACCTTATCAGGCTGTCCACGATGTCCTTGATGGCGCTCCTGGACAGCACCTTCACCTTCCCGGCCAGCCCCTGCGCGGAAACCTCCCTCGCATGCTTCTTCACGAGGCTGGAAACGTCTTCGTCAAGGTTCTTCTGTTCCTCGGCCATGGCTCAGCGGCTCCAAAACCCCAGACAGCGGAAATTCGGCAATGAAATGATATGCGCGCCTGCCCGATTCTGTCAAGGACGCCCGGCGTGCGGCAGGGGTGAAGAGTCCGGAATCTTCGGGCGGCGGGCGACCTGATT
>JBFZBV010000093.1:0-4456 GCA_041308285.1 Planctomycetota bacterium
ATATCGCACGCACAGCGAGACGGCAGATTCAGATGTAGCCACGGCACTCAGTGCCGTGATCCTGGCGACAGAGCGCCCCACAGAGTGGGGCGGCTACATCCGCCGCGGGGAACTGGATTAAGGAAACAAGAGCCTGAGGGGATTTGTTTCCTTAGAAGGAGCACGAAGTGCGACGAAGCGATCTCGTCCGGATGATCCTCCTTCGCCTGTGATGCCGGACTTCAGCGGAGCGAAGCCCGCCACGCCTACGCCTGGATATGCCAGATGAGGCTTCGGCGTGCTACGCTCCGCTTCGTGAATTCAAGTCTGCGAAGGCGGGGCAAACCTTCGGGATTGCTTCGGCCCTCTGGGGTTGGGGCCGGGTCCTCGCAATGACCGTCTTTGTGATGCCATCGCGAGGCACGCAAAGCGTCCCGCGGCGATCCCGATGAGATTGCTTCGCTTCGCTCGCAATGACCCCCGAAGGTGCGCTTCTGGAGGGCCGCGCCCCCGCGCTGCCTTTCGTCGAATCAAATGTATGTTCCCGATGAAGGCCCGGCGGAGCCGGGCCCTCCAGAGACCGCCTATGTAGCCACGGCACTCAGTGCCGTGATCCTGTCGACAGAGCTACGAAGGGTCTTCGAGAGCTCGGCCCTCCAGATGCTCTCAGGATTCTTTAGAAAACGAATATTAGAGGCACCAGTCCTTCATGGCGCGCCCGGATCCATTTTCATCGTTTCCGGGTGCCGCATCGCGGCATGAAGGACTGTGGTGAACAGACTTCACATCTTTCCGGGGCGATTGTTTATGCAACATTGGGGTATATATTAAGAGTCCTGTCATCGTGGGGAGGCTGCGGGGCCGGGAAAACAATCCTGGGCTGCAGGTTGACTTCCGCGGATTCGTGTGATATAAATACTCTACAACTGCCGGACATAGGGGCCGGCGACGCCTTTCGGGATTCTGACGGACGCAAGGGCCGTCGTTAGAAGCATTTACGCAAAGGAGGCAGTCATGTCGCACGTTTTCGAATCCAAGAAACCCGTGGAATCCGATTTCCTGGTCGCATTCTGCGATCTCACGGGCTTTACGCGCATGTCCCTGACCAGGACGAACATGGAGATCTACGATTTCCTGTCGTCCTACTACGAGAAGGTCGGGGACGCCGTGGAATCCGCGGGCGGGAAGGTGGTGAAGTTCATGGGCGACGGGGCCATGGCCGTGTTCACGGATGACAAGGCCGAAAAGGGGATTCTGGCCCTGTTGAAACTCAAGGAGGACTGGGACGCGGCCATGGCCAAGGCGCGCATCCCGTGCGCTCTCATCGTCAAGGTCCACTTCGGACGCGCGGTCTCGGGTTTCATAGGCACCCGCAACGAGAAGAGATTCGACCTGTTCGGAGCGACGGTCAACACGGCGGCCCTGACCAGGGCAGCAGGCTTCGCCATCACTCCGCAGGCATTCAGGAAACTCGGGGCTCCGGCCAGGAAGCTCTTCAAGAAGCACACTCCGCCCATGACCTACATTCCGGTGGCCGAGAAGCACAATCCCTAGGCTGCCGGGCTCGAGTCGGCCTCGGCCGCGGCGGATTTCCCGATGCAGGGCCGGCGTCAACTGGCGCCGGCCTTGCGCGGGTCCTTCCCGAAAGGCTTGACGAGGATGATTAGGGCAGGGAGGAGCGTGGTGACTCCGGCGAGTGCGACCACGAGTGCGAAGGCTGTGAAAAAGCCGAAGAAAATCGTGGGCTTGAAGTTAGAGAACACGAGCACCCCGAATCCGGCGACGTTCACCACCGTGGTGAGCACTATGGCCTTGCCGATTGTCCCGTGAGACCTGTACATTGCCTTCACGTAGTCCCCGTCCAGGGCGACTTCCTTCTTGAACCTGAAGATGTAGTGAATCGTGTCGTCCACTGCGATCCCCATGGCCACGGAAGCCATCATGATGTTGTTCATGTCCAGGGGGACGTGGAGGTAGCCCATGAGGCCGAGAATTCCGAATATGGGTATCAGGTTCGGTGTCATGGCGATGAGGGCGACTTTCAGGGACCTGAACAGGATGGCGAACGTCAGGAAGATGGCAGCGAACACGAGGCCGAAGGAATTGACCTGGCCTCCGATGAGCGAGTTGAGCATGTTGGCGTAGAGCACGAACACGCCCGTGACCTCGGCCTTGAGGCCCGAGATCTCCCTGCTCGAGGACACGAAGTCCTTCACCTTCGCCACCATCTCGTTCCGGTTGAGGTCCCGGTCGGACTCCCTGATCCGGACGAACACCCGGGCGGTGGAGAAGTCGCGGGAGACGTACGACCACATGGCCGCCCTCTCGCCGCCCCTGCTCCCGAGCGCCGACAGGAGGCCGAGGAGGAACTTGGGCGGGTAGCCCGCCTTCCCGGGCGGGGGCTGGCCGTTGGCCTCGAGGATTTTCTCGAGCTCCGCGGTCATGCTGCGCACGCTAATCACCTTGCCAACGTGGGGAAGGTCCCGGAAGAAGCGCTCGACCGCGCCGATTTTCTCGAAGTTGGCCTTCTCGGCGAAGAAGCCCTCCCTGCCGCCGTCGAGGAGGACCTCGAGCGAGCTGGTGCCGCCCATCTTCTGGTCCACGAAGATCAGCCCCTTGTAGATGTCCGTGCCCTTGTTGAAGTAGTCCACGAACACGGTCTCGACCCCGAGCCCCGGCAGGCCGAGCGGCTTGAATCCGGTTATCCCAATCACGGAGGCGGCCGCGGCAGCGACGGAGACGCAGATTATGGGGACCTTCATCCTGTGCGGCAGCACCGCGAGCCTCGACAGCGGGGATGCCTTGCCCGGCGCGGCGCAGGCCAGAATCGGCATTGGGAACAGCAGAAGCCCGGCGGGAACCAGGACGAAGCAGACGGCGAACGACAGCATCACGCCCACGGCCATGAATTCCCCGAACTGGATCACCGGGACTATCCCGGTCGTCACCATGGATATGAAGCCTATGGCCGTGGTGGACGAAATGTGGAAGCACGGGAGCGCTATTTCGGAGAGGCTGCTCCGCAACGCGCCGACGTGGCTCTCGAACGGCGACGTGCGGAGCCTTTCCTCGTATTTCACCAGGATGTGTATCGCCTGGGACATCGAAAGGATGAGGAGCAGCGACGCGATGTTGGACGTGATAACGGTCGTCTTGAGATCGAGAAGGGCCATCGTGCCCACGACGGCCGCCATGACCGTCAGGCACGCGGCCATGGGGAACAGCACATACCTTATCCTCCTGAACACGAGCCCCAGCGCGAGGAGGAGGAACAGCCCGCCCGCGACGCCGAACGACTTCATGTCGTTGCGGATGTAGCGCATCATGTCGACCCAGATGATGGGGAGGCCGGCGAGGTGGTAGCGCTCGCCCTCGCCCGTCTCTGCCAGAATCGCCCTGATGCGCTCCAGGGCCTGCGTCCTCCTAATCCGCCTCTGGTCGACCACGCCGTCGTAGAGCCTCTTGACCGTCTTGTGCCTCTCCCTGAGCCTCGCCTTGTCGGCGCGGAAGGACAGCAGATTCCTCAGCACGCCCGCCCCGCGTCCCGACTCCGCCAGGCGCTCCGATGCGACAGCGAGCCTGTTGCGCAGGATGCCCATGGCCGGGGAAGCCGTGTCTGAGCCGGCCGAGAGCGAGTCCTCGAGGGCGCTGAGGGCCGCCATGAGCCTCGCCGCCGCGTCCGTCGCGAGGATCTCCCCGGATTTCGCCTCGGATTCGCCCGCCACGGCCTGGTACGCCTCGAGATTAGCCTCGGCTGCCGACAGGGCCGGGCCCGCGCCCTGCCGGCTCTCCTTTACGAGTTCGGACCCGAGGGCGGCCAGAACGTCCGCGACGCCGACGGGGGAGCTCCTGAACACGGACTCGAACTCCTCGATGGATTCCTCGACCACCCTGGTGGGGTCTCCGCCCGCGAGGTACTCCTCGATGGAATACATCTCCTTCTCGAGCCACTTCTCCTCGAACGTGAACACGAGGTAGATGATGAATGAGGCCTTGCGGCCGTCGGGGGTGACGAGGTTCTGGGAGTACACCTCGTGGCCCGTGAGCTCCCGCCTTGCCATGGCGAGATTGCATGCCGGAGAGTCGAGGTAGACGGGGCTCTGGGCTATCAACCCCATCGCTCCGCCGCCTGCCGGGGGGCTCTGGAAGAGCCTCTCGGTCGTGAGGCTGAGCACGGACTCGACGCCCTCAATGGCCCTGAACCGCTCTGTCAGGCGCGAGACGAGGCCCACCTTGGCGGGGGTGAAGAGATCATCGCTCTCGAAAGCGGCGATGACGTAGTCGTCCGAGCCGAAGACGAGCCTCGATCGGTCGTAAATACGGAGAACGGGATCGTTCTTGAGCAGGAGGGCGTCGGAGGAGGCGTCGAGCTTCAAATCGGGCAGGCGGGAAGCGAAGAACACGCCCAGGAGGACGCACACAAGAACGGTCGCGAACGGGTGGGAAAGCACCGTGCGGCCGTAGACCCCGTCGAGCA
>JBFZBV010000094.1:0-13354 GCA_041308285.1 Planctomycetota bacterium
CTGTCCTTTATAAGAGTCGTAAATCCTGCATCCGAGGGGATTTCCAACTTTCCCCATGTTCTTCTCAATCGATATCGGCAAGCCGGTATTATGGCGGCGGTCACCGGATTTGCTTTCCTCGAAAACGCCGGGGGCCCGGCCTCCGCCGCGAATCTCAGATTCGATTCTTGTCTCTTCTCCCCAATCATTAGGCTGACAGAAGCAATGGGGTTTTCATCGAAATCACTCCGCCAGTTTTCGGTTGAGTACAGGCGCTTCCGGCACCAGGTCCGGTGCCGTTCGCGCCCTCATCGACATGATATTGCGGGCAGGATTCTCATGGGCAGCCCGAGACCCAACAAGCGGTACAGCTCCCGGAAAAGAGACGCCAATCGAACCGGAGGTTCGCGACGCGGCGAAGGAAGCGGCAAGGGGGGCGTCCTTTGATGCTTTCTGGTGGGCGTCGCCCCGCCGGAGGCAGTTCAGGCCCGGCGGGAATGGTCGGAAGAACCATAGTTCCCCGGGTTTCGCGTATCCGCCTGTTTTATCTTGTCCGCCGCGGGCGCTGCTGGTATATTCGGCTCGTCAACGGCCATGACTGCCCGAAGGGGGAATATGCTAGCCAAGATCCTCAGCGCCGCCGTAGTCGGCGTGGATGCAGTGCGCATCGAAATCGAGGTCGACGCCTCGAACGGCCTGCCCGGCACCGTGGTCGTCGGCCTCCCGGACGCCGCCGTCAAGGAGAGCAGGGACAGGGTCAGGGCTGCGATCATGAATTCGGGCTTCAAGCACAACCTCGACCAGAAAATCACGTTCAACCTCGCCCCTGCGGACCTCAGGAAGGAAGGGCCGTCCTTCGACCTGCCCATGGCGCTCGGCCTGCTGGCGGCCACCGGCCAGATAGGGTCCTTCGCCTGGGAAACGCTCGGCATCGTCGGAGAGCTCTCCCTGGACGGGACGGTCCGGCCGGTCAGGGGAGTCCTGCCGGCCGCGATTGAGCTCAAGCGCCTGGGCGTGGACGGACTCATGGTCCCCTACGAGAATTCTGCGGAAGGCTCGGTGGTCGAGGGGATTTCGATTTTTCCGGTGCGCTGCCTGGCGGACGCGGCGATGCACGTCAGCGGCCGGGCTACGCTGGCGCCGATGCAGCCGAAGCCGTTCGAGCCGGTCGTGCCGGCTCCGGCGGACGGGGCGGATTTCGGCGAGGTCAAGGGCCAGAACCACGCGAAGCGGGCCCTGAGCATCGCCGCGGCCGGAGGCCACAACGCGCTGATGATAGGTCCGCCGGGATCAGGCAAGACCATGCTCGCGCGGAGGCTGCCGTCGATACTACCTCCGCTTTCGCTCGAGGAAGCCCTGGAAACGACGAAAATACACTCCGTGGCGGGGCAAATCAGGAGGGGCGGCTCTCTCGTGACGACAAGGCCGTTCCGCAACCCCCACCACACGATATCCGACGCAGGGCTCGTCGGCGGCGGGACTTTCCCCCGGCCGGGGGAGATATCGCTCGCGCACAACGGCGTCCTCTTCCTCGACGAGCTGCCCGAATTCAACAGGAAGACGCTCGAGGTGCTGAGGCAGCCGCTCGAGGACGGGTCGGTGACCATATCCCGGGCCGCACAGGCCATCACGTTCCCCTCGAAGGTCATGCTGGTCTGCGCGATGAATCCCTGCCCATGCGGTTTTTTCACCCACCGGGACAAGCAATGCCACTGCACGCCCGGCCAAATCAGGAAATACCTGTCCAAGATATCCGGCCCCCTTCTCGACAGAATCGACATACACATCGAGGTTCCGGCCCTGAGGGCCGCCGAGGTGTCCGGCTCGGGGAACCAGACGACGTCCGCCGACCTTTCCGGCAAGGTGCTCGCCGCGCGGGCAATCCAGGAGCGGAGATTCCGCGGCACGGGCATCCACACCAACTCGGCGATGACGCAGAAGCTCATCAGGAAGCACTGCGCGCCGGTCCCGGCGGCGAAGGCCCTGCTCGAGAAGGCGATGGACGAGCTCGGGTTCTCGGCCCGGGCATACGCCAGAGTGCTCAAGCTCGCGCGGACGATAGCCGACATGAACGAAGCCTCGGAGATTACCGAGGAATACATCGCGGAAGCGGTCCAGTACCGGTCCCTCGACCGGCCGTTGTTCTGAAATCCCGCCGCAGGCGCCCTGCATATGCGTCAACTTAAAAATACCCGAAGTGATTGTGGGGAAACCCTTTTGGAAAAGGGTTTCCCCACACCCTTTCCGAAAACTTTTCTTTGTTGGAGTTCCGGGATGGGGGGCTCGAATCATTCATGAATCCCGTAAGGTTCCCGGACTTGGCCCGTGTGCAACCAATGCTTGTTCGCAGACCAGGCCCCCCAACCCGGAACTCCATCGAGAAAAAGTCTTTGAAGAGGGTTTGGGGGAAACTTTCTCCAGAAAGGTTCCCCCAAGAATCGACGGCTCTTGGGAATTTTCAAGTTGACGCGCATGAGGCGCCCTGCGAATCCCCTGCGCAGGATGAGGGCCGCGCGGGCGCCGGAGAGCCTGTCGCAAGTCGGATTGGAATTGCCCGCAGGGCCGGTCGCGGTTATCTTCGTCTCATCCCGCTCCGGGAAACAGGGCGGTTCCGGCGGCTTCGAGGCGCGCGATGGGCTCCACGCGGGACAGTTTCAACTTCAGGATTCTGCCGTCCGGCAGGGCCGGGGAATGCTCCCCGTCCGACAGCATCCTCGGCGCCATGCAGTCCGCAGGCGAGTACGTCGACGCATCCTGCGGCGGCCGCGGAGTCTGCGGCAGGTGCAGGTGCCGGATTCTCAAGGGGGAAGTGTCCTCCGTCCAGGGTGCAGGACGGACGCCGGGCGGAGACCGCCTGGCTTGCATGACCTTCCCGGCCTCTGACGTGGTGGTGGAGAACCTGTCGCACGGCCTTCTCAATCCCGCCGTCGCCGCTTCCGAGGGCGACTACCCCGGTGGAGGAGCCGTGGCGGCAGTGGACCTCGGCACGACCCTCATCAAGGCCGAGCTCGCCCCGGCCGGCTCGAACGAGCCCTACATCCGGGCCGTGATGGTCAATCCGCAGGGGTCGTTCGGATCGGACGTCCTGTCGAGGCTGAACGCCGCGAGGATCGCGGGCGGCGGCAGGGCGCTGCGCGATTTGGCGGTTTCCGGAGTCGGCCGCATCCTGGATTTCGCGATGAGGAAGTCCGGGACGCCTCCCGGCAGCGTCGGGAGGTGCGCGATTGCGGGCAACACGGCGATGACGGCGCTCATGCTCGGCGAGGACACCTCCGCCCTGGCCGTCTCTCCGCACAGGACCGGTCTCGAGGGGAAGGGCGTTCTCGAGATGCCCGCAGGAGAGATTGGCCTGCCGCGGGCCAAGGCCTTCTTCCTTCCTGTCCTCGGCGGCTTCGTGGGAGGGGACACGGCGGCGGGAATCCTGCACCTCGGCCTCGAACGGGACTGGGGGACGAGGCTTTTCCTTGATCTCGGGACCAACGGCGAGATTGTCCTGTCCGCCGCAGGCGCAATCCGCGCCGCGTCCGCCGCTGCGGGACCCGCCTTCGAAGGCGGCAGGGTGACGTCCGGAATGCCCGCCCTCCCCGGATCGGTATTCAAGGCCCGCGTGGAGGCCGGCAGGATTGAGCTCGAGGTGATGGGCGGCGGCGATCCCAGGGGATTCTGCGGGTCGGGGCTGCTGGAACTCACCGCCGCGATGCTCGAACTCGGAGTAATCAGCCCGAAGGGCCTCATGAATCCGGGGTTCCCAGGAGTCACGGAGGAGGGCGGCTCTGCAGCTTTCGTCCCTGATCCAGCGAGGCCGGGCCTCAGGCTGACCCAGCCGGACGTCCGCGAGGTCCAGCTCGCGGTCGGGGCTGTCCGGGCGGGGGCCGCGGTGCTCCTCGGAGGGTTCGGGAAGGAACCTCGAAGGCCGGACGAGGTCGTGCTCACGGGGTCGTTCGGCCAGAGCCTGGACCTCGAGGCGGCGTCGAGGATTGGGCTCATCCCCGCCGGATCGCTGCGCGCTTCCATCGCGCCGGACTGCGCGCTCAGGGGCGCAATGGCCTGCGCGGCCGATTCGGCAGCCGCGGAACGCGTCGCCGCGATTGCAGGCAGGGTCGAGTGCGTGAGCCTGGCGACTTCGGATTTCCAGGAGGCATTCCTCAGATGCCTCGACTTCCCCTCCCCTGGCGGAACGGAAGGTCAGGTCCCGGATTGACCCTTGGCCGGCCGATCTACCTCAGGTTGTCCTTGCAGAGGCCGTTGACGTAGTCGAACCACTCCTTCGTGAGCTGGCCGAGGTCGACTCCCCTGAAGGCGTCCTTGAAGTTCTCGGGATAGTAGAATCCCTTGAAGGAGCTGGCGAGGTACTTGTTGAACATGTCCGCGTACTTGCCGTTCTCGTAGTTGAAGCAGAAGTAGAAGAAGAAGGTGCCCTGGTAGTACGGCAGGCCGGTGCCGAAAAGCGCGCCGGCCTTTTCGCCTTCGGACGGGTCCTTGTACATCTTGGCGACGGCGGCGTTCGTGGTGGCGTGGCTGTGGCATTCGAGGAGCCTTTCCACGTCGACCGCGTAGGGCTGCTTGATTCCGGCCTGCTTCGCCATCTGCAGCCGCTCGGGGTGGAGGGCGAAATAGAATTCCCTCAGTCTCATCTTGTTGAGGCAGCAAGGTTTGTAAACGTCGTTGCCTTCCTCGTCCGGGTCGTCCTCCAGATCGAGCGATCCGACGTATTCGGCAATTCCCTCGTTCATCCAGTACGGGAGCTCGACTGAATCGGAGGAATGGCCCGGGTTGAGAACCGCATGCACCACCTGGTGCGTGCCCTCGTGCCAGACCACGCCGTCGGATGCGGCCTTGTTCTCGAGGAAGGAGCCTCCCCCGTCTTCGAACGCCCCGTTGTAGAGGATGATGTACTTGTGGATGCGGTGGTAATAGGCGAGCGCATAGGGCGGAATCGCCATGTCCATCTCCTTATGGAGGTCGTCGAACGCCTTCCTGTCCTGCAGGGAGATGACCACCAGCGGGTTCTTCTCGTCCACCTTGAGCCCGACCGGGGTGAAGAACCTGTCCATGAGGAACTTGTACATCGTCTTGAGCATCCGGACCTTGGCGAGGAGCCTCTTCTCCGTGATGATGTCCGGGTTCTGCTTCCCGCCCTTCGGCCCCTTGTCCTCGAAGACGAGGTAGGGCTTCTCGTGCTTAATCTCCCACGCCCTCTGGCTGAGTCCCGGCCTCTTCGCGAGGACCTGCTCGACCTGTTTCGCCGCGTCGTAGAACGGGTTGTCTGCGCGTTTCTGGAGGTCCTCCTTGAGCTTCGCGATTATCCCGGACTCGAGCTTCCGGAGCCGTTCGTACTCCTCGGGCGGAACCCACTTCTCCACGTACTGGTCGAGATCGGCGAAAGGCTCGCCGCCGGCCAGTTCGTACTCCCCCGCCTCGGAGCTCAGGGTGAACCTCTGGTACCCGAGCTTCTTCATGGCGGGCTTGAATTCTTCCTTTATCTCGAGCGCCTTCTTCCAGGCTTCGCGGGCCTCCGTCATGAGGCCTGCGGTCTCCGCCGCGTCGCCCGCCTCGACCCACAAAGCCGGGTCCTCCGCGCCCTGGGCCTCGGCCAGGGCCTTCTCGTACCGGACGCGCTCTTCCTTGGTCGGCTTCGACTGGCCTGACCCGCCGCCGTTCCCGCCCGAGGAGGACTTGCCCCCGCCCTTGGATCCGCCGGACTTGCCGTCCGGGCCTCCGCCGGACAGGGCGACGGCCGCGACTATCGCTATGAGAAGGGCCGCAGCACCGCAGATTCCGGCGATGATCTTCGCGTTGCCGCCTTTCTTCCCGGATTTCTGGCTGGTTTTCCTGGATGAGGCCTTGGCCGCGATTTTTTTCCCGGCCGGGCCGCGGCCGCCGGGCTTCGAGGCCGCCGCGCCATGCCGCTTCGGAGGCTTTTTCTCCTCGAGCACTTCCTCTTCCCCGCTATCGTCCTCGGCGGCCCCGGCCGGGGACGGAATCTTTATGTCGGCCCCGCATTCGGGGCATTCGAGGACCTGGCCGGCGAGCTCGGGCTCGGCCTCGAACTCCTCCCCGCAGCCGCCGCACTTGACGTCAATGGGTTTCATGGTCAACTCCGGCCCAGCTTCTCCGCGATACCCTTCAGTACGCCTATCCTGGCTTCGAGGCCCCTGCCCATTCCGGCAGCCTTCCCGAGCGAGTAGATTGTCTCGAAATCGCCTTTCCACGCGTTCATGGCGTCCAGGAGGACCTGGAAGCTCTTCCTGCCGTTCTCGAGTTCGGCCCTGGCGCCCTCCAGCGCGGCCGCCATGTCGTCCGCGCAGGCGGCGCCTTTGCCCGACGCGATCTTCTCGATTGCCGACCGGGCCAGCGCGTCGGCGGATTCGAAGTCCGGAACGCGTTCCGCGGCCATGAACTCGCCTGCGGCCTCCCAGGCTTCGATGGCCTTCCTGAGCCTCTTCATCTCGTCCTCCAGCGCGAGGACCTTCTGCATGTCCTTGCTCTTCTCGACCACCCCCTGGAGGACCGCGATGCGGTCGGCCGCCTCGGCCTTGTCCTTCGCGCCCCGCTCCTTCTCGGCTTCGAGTTCCCTGAGCAGGGCGGCCGATCCCTCCTCGAGCTGCTTGTTGCGGGCGTTGAGCTTCTCCATCTCGGCGTCGAGGAATTCGGCCTCCTTCTCCAGGGCCTCAAGCTCCACCTTGAGGTTCCCGGCCTCCTCCGCTGCGGCAGCTGCGGCGGATTCCCCGGCTGCGGCGGCGGACTTGAGCGCGGCGATTTCATCCTCGAGGGCTTTCTTCTCCGCCGCGGCCTTCTCGAGCTCGCCCGACGCCGATGCGGAGGCCTGGCCCGCCGCCTCGAGTTCCGAAATCCTCATGGCCGACGCCTCGCCCTGGGCCTCGACGGATTCCCGGGACTGCCGTTCGCTCCGGAGCCTGATCTCGAGGTCGGATATCTTCGCCAGCAGTTCCGCGCTGGAAGCGCCCGCATGCCGGGAAATGATTTCGCTGATGAACTCCTTGAGGTCCCTGTATCGGAACCCGTACAGGACTTTCCTCTTCATCTGGTCGCGGGGTATGCCCCGGACGTGCTTTTTCAGGAAGTCCTTGACCGTGGGGGCGTCCTGGCCGGCATCGGCTTCACCGGGCTTTGAACCTGCATCCGTCATCTTACAACTCCAAACAGGGCCGGGAGGTCCGGCGCGCGGCCCCGGCTGCCTTTGGCCCGCAACCAATGACCCCATAGGGCTTTGCATCGGCAAAGCCGGAACACCGAGGAGCATCATCCCGAAGGACGATTATAAGAGCTGGCTTTTAAAGCGGCAAGTGTATTCGCCGCCGGGGGCCAGGGGTGAAGAGTCCGGATTCTTCGGGCGGCTGGCGACCTGATTCTCCTGGATGTATCGTCGGTCGTTTTCACCGCGGGACCTGCTATCCCGTACTCCTGCTTTCATGCCGCGTATTCGTTCCCGTCCACGTTTTCGTACACGTACGCGACTTGCATGGATCGAGAGGGCGCCGGAGAAGCTCGGATGAGCGAGGGGAAGTGGAAGAGGAAGGGTAGGCGGGAAGAGCATGAGGAAGGGTAAGGGGAAGTGAAGAATTGAGTCCGGGGACGCCTGTCATCCGGAAACCATATTCCAGTCATAACGCAAAGACCCCGCCGCAGTCATGGGCCGGGGATTTGGACTGCGGCAGGGTCTTTGCATTCGACGTGCCGCTCGATCGTCCCTCCGGCCCATGCCTTGATTCTCCTCCATGCGGATTGCGGATCGTTCCTTCCGACGAGAACAATCCGCAATCCAAGGAAAAGAGATCGACGACTTCCTTCGCACGCAAATACACCCGACCTCCGCTGCCGGCGGCGGCGCCGACAACACCGGATCCGACTCTTCATCGCGGCTGACGGCCCCGCTAAGTGGAATCCGCCCCGCTTTCTGATATCATTCCACTGCCCCGGATCCCGGCGCGGGCCGCACGGGGCGCCCGGCAGGGCCGGGCCGGAGCCCGCGAGGAGCGGAGCCGATGGCCGACAAGGAATCCGAAAAGGGGCCGCAGGCGGAGAAGAAGCCGGGGGACCCCGCCCTCTTCGTCAACCGCGAGCTGTCGTGGCTCGAGTTCAACCGCCGCGTGCTGGGGGAGGCCGAGGATCCCGAAACCCCGGCCCTGGAGAGGCTCAAGTTCCTCTCAATCTTCAGCTCGAACCTCGACGAGTTCTACATGGTCCGCATCGGGGCGCACGCGAGGCTCCTGCACGCCGGGGTCGAGGAGTCGGGCGCGGCCGGGATGGGGCCGAAGGAGCAGATTGAGGCCGTTGCCGCGAAGGCCCGGCCCTTCGTCGCGGAGCAGTACAAGTGCCTCTCCGAGACCGTCCTGCCGATCCTCAGGCAGGCGGGCGTCGAGATCTGCCCCATCGAGTCGCTGGACAAGCAGGAGACCGCGGCGCTCGACGCCTACTTCGAGAGCCAGGTCTTCCCGATTCTCTCGCCGCTGGCCGTCGACGCGGGGCACCCGTTCCCGTTCCTCGGGAACCTGAAGCTCAACCTCATGGTGCTCTTCAAGGAGATGGACTCCGTGAGCGGCCTCCAGCCCTTCGCGTTCGTGGAGGTCCCCTCGGTGATTCCGCGCCTTATACGGGTGCGGGAATCCGAGCCCGGCTACAGGTTCGTCCTGCTCGAGAACCTCGTCAGCGCGAACATCGGGAGCCTGTTCCCGGGCATGAAAATCGCCCGCATCGTCCCCTTCAGGGTGACCCGGAACCAGGACTACAACCTCCACGAGGAGGTGGTCCTGGACCTCTTGAAGTCGGTCGAGGCGGAAATCAAGGACAGGTCCGACAAGATAGCGGTGCGCCTCGAAATCGCCGAGAACCCGCCCAAGAAGGCCCTCACCACCCTCCTGTCCCATCTCTCGATAAACCCCGAGAACGTGTTCCAGATTCCCGGCCCGATAAACCTCTGCGGTCTCCTGCCGCTGTGCGATTTGCCGCTGGGGCCCGCGCACAAGGACCCGCCCTTCAACCCCAGGATGCCGAAGCGCCTCGCGGACGCGAAGGACATCTTCGGCATCATAAGGGACGGCGACGTCCTCCTGCACCACCCGTACGACTCGTTCGCCGTGGTGGTGGATTTCATAAATTCCTCGGCCGAGGACCCCGACGTGCTCGCAATCAAGCAGACGCTCTACAGGGTCGACCGCAACTCGCCCATCGTCGAGGCCCTCTGCCGCGCGGCGGAGAACGGCAAGCAGGTGACCGCCGTGGTGGAGCTCAAGGCGAGGTTCGACGAGGAGAAGAACATCGACTTCGCGAACCAGATGGAGAAGGCGGGGATCAACCCGGTCTACGGTTTCGTCAGGTGGAAGACGCATTGCAAGGCGACGCTGGTCGTCCGGCGTGAGGGGAAGGAGCTCCGCCGCTACTCCCACCTGTCGAGCGGCAACTACAACTCGGTGACGGCGAAGATCTACACCGACCTCGGCCTGCTGACCGCCGATCCCGTCATGGGGAACGACGTCGCGGCGCTCTTCAACGTCCTCACGGGTTTCAACTCCTGGACCGGCGGGGACATGTTCACGCCCGAGGCAATCGAGTCCCGCTTCAAGAAGCTGTTCATAGCCCCCGTCAACATCCAGAGCAAAATCGTCGACCTCATAGAGCGGGAAATCAAGAACGCCACCCCGAAGAACCCGGGCCGCATCATCGCCAAGCTGAACGCCATCATCGACGAGAAGGTCATCCGCACCCTGTACAAGGCCTCGCAGGCCGGGGTCCACATCGACCTCGTATGCCGCGGAATCTGCTGCCTCAAGCCGGGCGTGCCGGGCCTGAGCGAGAACATCCGCGTCATAAGCATCCTCGACCGCTTCCTCGAGCACTCGCGCATCCTGTACTTCCACAACGGCGGCGACCCGGAAATCTACTCCGGGAGCGCGGACTGGATGCCGCGCAACTTCCGGCGGCGCGCCGAAATCCTCTACCCCATCGAGGACCGCGGGCTCAAGACGCGCATCATCGACGAGATTCTCATGACCTACCTCTCCGACAACGTCAAGGCCCGGGTCATGCAGCCCGACGGGAGCTACCGCCGCCTGAGGCCGAAGGAGGACGAGGCCCCGGTGCGGAGCCAGAGCCAGCTGATAGCCATCGCCCGCAAGGGCGGCGTCAAATCCCCGCCCTACGAGGACCTCGTGAAGCAGATTTCCAAGAGGCTGCGGAAGAGGAAATAGCTTCCCCGGGCGGGCGCCCGGGGAAGCCCGGCCAGGCCTCAGGCCGGGCGCCGAGCCCAAGGAGATGCCCCATGGCAGGCAGGAAGGCCGGGCCGGACGGGGCCGCGGTGAGGAAGCTCGCGGCCGCCCGGGACCCGGACCCGAAGCATACGGCGCACGTCACGGAACTTTCGCTCCGCCTCTACGACGCGCTCGCGGGCCTCCACCGGCTCGGATCGGGCCCGAGGCGGCTTCTCGAGACCGCCGCGCGCCTCCACGACATCGGCTGGTCCGGGAAGTCCGGAGCCGGCCACCACAAGCGGAGCAGGGACATGATTCTCTCCGCGGACCTCGGGCTCGCGGAAAGGGACCGGACCCTGTGCGCCCTCGTCGCCCGGTACCACACGAAGGCCCTCCCGGACCCGTCGAGGCACCGCAGGTTCGCCGGGCTTCGCGGGCGCGACCGGCGCCTCGTCGAGTGGCTCGCGGGCCTTCTGCGCGTGGCCGACGGCCTCGACTGCGCGCACCTCGCCCGCGTGGCAATCGCGCGGTGCTCCGCGGACCCGAAGCGCATCGTCATCCGGCTCCGCGCCCCCGCCCGGGCCGGGGAAATCGCGAAGGCCCGCGGCAAGGCGGGGCTCCTGGAGAGGGCGGCGGGCCGCGCCGTGGTGCTCGAGCCGTGATTATCGCCCTGCTGTCCGACGTCCACGCCAACCTGCCCGCCCTCGAGGCGGCGGTCGAGGACGCTCGCCGCCGCGGCGCGGACGAGGTTCTCTGCGCCGGCGACGCCGTCGGCTACGGCCCGTTCCCGTCCGGGGTCTGCGCCTTCCTCCGGCGGAACGGAATCGAATCGATTGCAGGGAACTACGACCGGAAGGCACTGGAGGCCGTCGACCGGCCCGCGGAGGTCGAGGCCGCGATGAAGCCGGGCAAGTGGCGAATCCTCGACTGGACCAGGAGCAACCTCGACTCGGGCGCGGAGAGGTTCCTGCGCGGCCTGCCGGACCGGATATCGCGGAAGCTGCCGGGCGGGATTGAACTGCTCGTGGTCCACGGCAGCCCCCTGTCCGACGAGGACACGGTCTACCCGAGCGTCACTGCGGCAGGGCTGGCGCCGAAGCTCGGGGGCGCGAGGCCGGGGATTCTCGCCTGCGGCCACACGCACATCCCGTTCGCCCGGCGCGTCGGCGGAATCCTGGTCGCGAACTGCGGGTCGGCCGGGATGCCCGTGGACGGCGACCCGCGGCCGTCGTACGCGCTTGTAGAGATCCGCCGCGGCAGGAGCCCGTCCTGCAGGGTGGTGAGGTTCTCGTACCCAATGGACCGGCTGGCGGAGGCATTCGCCGCGACGTCGCTCCCCGGGAGCCTCCGCCGCGACTTCTCCGAGGGGAACAAGAGCAGCCATCCGGCTTGACGAAGCCTCTGCCGGCAAGAGAAGCCGATGAGCATGGAGACGCCGTGAGACGCACTGCATCGAGCCTGGTGACCTGCGCGCGATATTCGCTCGCTTCCGCGGCCTCGTGGCCCGAGGCGGTCTCGCTCCTCGAGTCCGAAGGATGCGTCGTGACGCCCGGGGAGACCGCCGTCCTCGACGACCTGTACCTTGACACGTTCGACTGGCTGCTCTTCCAGAGCCGTCTCTCCCTCTGTTTCCGCACGGGCGCGGGCAGGCCGGCCTTCGCGCTGCGCGGCCTTCCCGAGGCCGAAGGCGGCGCGGCCGCCCCAATCGACAGGGAAGTCCGGGCTCCGAGCGGCGCGGAATCCGACCCCTCCGCCGCCGTGCCGCGGGCCCTGATGAGGCTGTGCGGAGACATCATAAGCCCCAGGCGCCTCGTCCCCCAGCTCCGGGTCAGGACCTCCGTCATCCCCTGCGGGATATCCTTCCCGGACGGTATGAAGGTCCGCGCCGCGGCGGAATCCTCCACGTTCCATGCCGAGGGATTCAACCCGGCGAGGCGCGGGGCCCGGCGCATGTTCCGGCTCTCGGCCGCGCCGGCCGGCGGCCGCGCAGCGGGGCTGGCGGAGCTCGATTCGATTCTCGCGCCCAGGTTCGAGCATGCGCCGGCCGGCGAGTCCATGCTCGAGGCCGCGATTGCCGGGCTCGGCATCGCCTTCCCCGCCAAGAATCCCCCGCCCGAGCTGCGCCCGAGGCCGGACGACCGGCTCGACGCGGCGCTGGGCAGGATCCTCGCCTTCCAGTTCCGCAGAATCGAGGAGAACGTCCCGGGGCTGCTCCGGGACATCGACACGGAGTTCGTGCACCAGGCCCGCGTCTGCGCGCGCCGCATGCGCTCCGCCATGCGGTTCTTCGAAGGCGCGCTGCCCTCGAGGGCCGCCGCATCCCTCGGCGACGGCCTCAGGTGGCTCGCCGGCCTCCTCGGCGCGGTCCGCGACCTCGACGTCTTCCTGCTCGGCCTGCCGGGCTGCGCCTCCGCGGCAGGCATCGCCGCCGGCGAAGGCCCCCTGGAGGCCATCGAAGGCCGAATCCGGGATCGCAGGGCGGCGCTGCAGGCCGCGCTGTGCGCCGGGCTGGGCTCGGCGAGGTTCCTGCGCCTCAAGGCCCGCATAGGCTCCTTCGCCGCCCGCCCCGCGGGCCGCAGGGCGCTCCCGATGCTCCGCGAGACCGCGCCGCGCATGATTATGGACCGGTTCGACTCGGCGGTCGCGCAGGGCAGGAAGGTCGTGGCGAAGCCCAAGCTCGCGAATTTCCACAAGCTCCGAATCCGCTTCAAGAAGCTCCGCTACGCGTGCGAGTTCGTGTCGCCCGCGTACGGCGGATCGCCTGATCCCTTCGTGCGCGAGACCGTGAGGATTCAGGACTGCCTCGGCGACCTGCAGGACACGGTTTTCGCCCGCAAGCTGATTGAGGAGACGAAAAACGGCCTCCGCGCCCAATCCGCGGATTCGGACCTCCTCTTCACGCTCGGGAGAATCTTCGAGGTGCAGGCGCGCATCGCAGGAGAAAAACAGGCGTCCTTCGCCGCCATCTGGGAGGCCTTCGACCGGCCGGAAACCAGGAACATCCTCGCGTCGGCCCTGCGCCTCGGCGGCGCGTAAGGAGAGGGCGCATGCGCGTCAACTTAAGAATTCCCAAGAGCCGTCGATTCTTGGGGGAACCTTTCTGGAGAAAGTTTCCCCCAAACCCTCTTCAAAGACTTTTTCTCGATGGAGTTCCGGGTTGGGGGGCC
>JBFZBV010000095.1:0-5761 GCA_041308285.1 Planctomycetota bacterium
CTACCCCCGCCCCTTGACCCTCGAATCCGCCAGCCGGGCTTCCGCCCGTTTTCGCCGGAAGCGCGCACACACAGGTCATGCCCGCAATACGAAAGGTTGAAGCTCTTGTTGCAGAGCGGGAAATCAGAAATCTGCTGGCCGCGCAGGCACAGCGCGAGACCGAACCAATTGTGGAACGAGGGATCCACCACCTTGTAGACCGAGAACCTGCCGTCGGCGCCGGTGACCGCCGCGTGGCAGATTTCGCCGCGCCAGCCCTCGACCAGCGAGACCACGAAGGTCACCGGCGCCGCAGCGCCCGCCAAAGCGCTCCTCCACTCCCCGCCTGGAAGGGAAAGCGCCGTCTTCCGCACGAACTCCACCGACTTACGGATTTCGAGCCACCTCACGATCGCCCGGGCGAAAACATCGCCCGTATTCCACGTGGACACGGGAATCTGCAGGAAACGGAAAACCCCGGAGGCGAAGTCGCGCCTCGCGTCGATGTCCACGCCGGCGGCCCGCGCCGCAGGGCCGACGAGGCCCGCTTCCTTGCACGCCTGTTCGGATATCGTCCCGGTCCCGTCGAAGCGCGCCATGACCGAGGGTGTGTTCCAGAGGAGCGCGACCGCGTTTTCCACGTCCGCCGCGATCCGGTCGAGGCGCTGGAGGAACTCGGGAACCGAGGACGGCTCCAGCCCGAACCCGGTTCCGCCCGGCACTACCAGGCCCCTCCCGAACCTGGACCCGCAGACGTAGGCGCTGAGGTTCAGGAAATCGCCGCGCAGCCTGCCGCAGAACGAGGCCGTGGGCAGGTACCCGACGTCGTTGGCCAGCGCACCCAGGTCCCCGGTGTGGTTCGCGCACCGCTCCAGTTCCAGCGCGATTCCCCTGAGCGAAAGTGCGCGCGGAGGCGCCTGGGTTCCGGTCAGTGCCTCGAGGGCGTGGCAGTACGCCGTGGCGTGGCCGACTGTCGTGTCGCCGGCTAGCGTCTCCATGAAATGCAGGGTCCGCCTGTCCGGGCCTCCGGCGACGGCGCGCTCGATCCCCCTGTGCTGGTAGCCGAGCGAGATTTCGAGGTGCTCCACCTCCTCGCCCCGGCAGAGGAACCTGAAGTGCCCCGGCTCGATGATGCCCGCGTGCACCGGCCCCACCGCGACCTCGTGCGCTTCCTCGCCCTCGGCCTTCAGGAACTCCGTCACGCCGATTTGAGGGGCTTTGGGGCCCCCGCCCGCGTAGGCGTCGTGGAACCTCACCGGTTTGTTCCAGGGGTGGCCTTCCGGCTCGAGCCCCCACTGTTCCGCGATCTCCCTCTCGAAGAGGTGCGCCTGCGGGCACTCCGGAGTCATGGAGGGGAAGGAACGGCGGACGGAGGCCGACGTGACAGCCAGGCGGCCCTCCTCGTCGTCGGCGAACACCAGGAAGAGCCGCACCCCCGGCGCCCCCGGAGCTCCCAGCCTCTCCTCGGGGCAGCCGAAGAAGGCGGAAATCCTGCGCCCTCCCGCGGCGGCGCGGACCGCCTCGTCGCGCAGCATCCCCGGCGCCACGACCGGGATTTCGCCGAGGGGCACGGGTTCGCAGTTCCTCGCGGTGCGCCACGTCATCCGCCGGCCCCCCAAACAGGCGGCCCTGCAGCCCCGCCTGCGCCGGTCAGCACCCCGACGGCTCCCGTGATCGCGGCTTCCAGGCTCTCGGGCATCCACAGGCCGAGCACGAGGAGAAGTGCCAGGGGCAGGCTGACCAGCGCGAGTTCCATCGCGCCTGCCTTCTGCTTTTCGCGGCCGCCGCCGTCGCCCCACGCGAGCGGGATTGCGTGCCCCAGAGCCGCCAGGAACACCACCGATCCGCCCACTAGGAACAGGATGATTGAGACGGCCGAACCGCCGTCCGCGGCCGCCTTCACGAGCTGGAACTCGCTCATGAACAGCGCGAAGGGCGCGACGCCTATCAGGGCCAGCACGCCCGCGAAGATCCCCGTCCCCCAGAGAGGCGAGACCTTCAAGGCGCCGCGCATTGCTTCCATGTCGTGCGTCCCGAAGATCTGGCCGAGCCTGCCTGCCGCGAAGAAGGAGAGGGTCTTGCACAACGAGTGGTTGAGCGTGTGGAAGAGGGCCGCGAAAGCCCCGGCCCCGCCCAGGCTCAAGCCCAGGGAGATGATCCCGATGTGCTCCACGCTGTGGTACGCGAGGAGCCTCTTCAGGTCGCGCTGGAACACGATGAAGGCCGCGGCGACCAGAATCGAGAAGATCCCGAAGACCTTCAGGAGTCCGGTCGCGAAACCCTCGCAGCCCGGCGCGGCCTCGATTACCGGGACGTGCCGCATCACGCAGTACAGCGCAGCGTTGAGCATGAAGCCCGAGAACACGGCGGACACCGGCGCCGGCGCCTGGCTGTGCGCGTCCGGGAGCCAGTTGTGCATCGGGGCGAGCCCCGCCTTGGTCCCGTACCCGACGAGGAGGAATACGAAGGCCGCCTTCACCCAGATCGGGTCGAGCTTCCCGGCCTCGGCCACCAGGTTCGTCCAGAGGAGCGCGTCGGTCGGGTCGGTCCTCACGCCCTTGGCGGAGACGGCGAGCAGCAGCGTCCCCATGAAGGCGAATCCCACGCCGACCGAACAGATGAGGATGTACTTCCAGGTCGCCTCGAGAGAGGGTTTGGAACGGTGCAGGCAAATCAGGAACGCCGTCAGGAGAGTCGTGGCTTCGACTCCCACCCACATGATGCCGAGGTTGTTCGACACGAGCACCAGCGTCATCGCCGAGATTGAGCCGCCCCAAAGAAGGCAGAACTTGCCCGCCTGCCTCGAAGACAGGCGCCCCCGGCGCAGCTCCTCCCCGAAATAGGGCCAGGCGTAGCACGTGCTCAGGAAGCAGATTAGCGCCATGACGGCGAGGTGGTAGGCCGACAGTGCGTCCAGGCGGAGCCAGCCGAAGGCCGTCTCCGCCGGGCCCCGGCCGAAGACCAGGACGCAGGCGAGCGCCGCCGCCGCCGACCACGCGCCCACCCCCGCGATGAGCGCCGCGAGCATGGCTTTCTGCGGCCTGAGCGCAGCCGAGCCCGCGCCCGCCAGGGCGGGAATGGCCAGGAGCGACCAGAGGAGAAGCGCCTCTTCCATAATCAACCCTTCAGCATGCTCAGATGGTCGGTGTCGATGTGGTCGAACTCCCGGTTGATTTGGTAGATCGCTATGCCCATCGCGAAGACCGCGACGAAAACGTCGAGGAGGACGCCGAACTCTATGATGGCGTTCACCTCCCCGACCGCGACGACGCCGAACGCATAGATCCCGTTCTCGAAGGTGAGGTACCCGACGACCTGGGTCACGGCCTTCTTCCGGGTCACCAGGATGAAGAGCCCCGTGAGCATGGTCAGGATGGCAGCCGGGACCACGAGCGGCATGCCGGCCCCGCCGTCCGGCAGGGGCAGCCTCCAGCCGAGGAACAGGGACACCCCGAGCATGACGATGCACGCCGCCATGGAAGTCACGAAACTGACGAAAGGTTCTATTTCCCTGCGGACCCCGGCGCCTCTCATGGCCCTCTCGAGCATCACGGGGAAAAGGAACCCCTTCACCGCCATGCTGACGGCGGCCAGGGCCGCGATGCGCAGCGTGAGATTCCCGGAATTCGCCACCAGGGTGAGCGCCCCGAGCACGACGCCCTGGACGGCCACGGCGCGCACGAAAGCGCCGAGCCGGCTGACCCCGAGCAGGACCACGTCCAGAAGGATCAGGACAATCATCAGCATTTCGATGAAGACCGGCACCGGATCACCTCAGCATAATCATGTAAGCCACGGCCGAGAGGACCAGCGCGCCCATGAGCAGGTGCGGGACCCTGACCATCTTCAGCCGCGCCATGGTCGACTCGACCACGCCAGTGACGGCCGCCAGGCCGAACACGACGGCCGCGGCGGCCGCCACGTCGGCCCAGAGGAACCCGGTCCGCAAGGGCGCGGCGAGGCCGGCGAGGAGCGAACCGAGCACCCACATCTTCAAGGCCGCTCCGTAGGTGATGAAGGCGAAGTCCGGACCGGAGTGGTCGAGGACCATCACCTCGTGGATCATCGTGAGTTCCAGGTGCGTGTTGGGGTCGTCCACGGGGATGCGGGCGTTCTCGCAGAGGAAGACCAGGTAGACCGCGACGGAGATTAGGGCAAAAACGGGCGCCGCGTCCGCGGGATTCATCTGCGGGAGGGCGCCGAGGATCCCTGCCAGGGAAACGCTCCCGGTCTTGCGCGCGGCGGCCGCGAGGCCCAGCAGCAGGGCGGGCTCGGCGAGCGCCGAGAACTGGACCTCCCTGCTCGCGCCCATGCCCTCGAAAGCCGAACCCGTGTCCAAGGCGGCCGACACCGTGAAGAACCGCATCAGCGCCAGGAGCCCCGCGAGAAGGAAGATGTCGCCCTCGAACGAGAAGAAACCGCCCGCCCCGCCCGCGGGGACCAGGCAGAGCGCCGCAAGGGCGGACGCGAGCCCGACCACCGGCCCGGCCTTGAATACCCAGGTGGTGGTCGAGCTGTAGACCGCGCCCTTCCGGAGCAGTTTCCACACGTCGAAGTAGGGCTGCAATAGCGGCTGGCCGGTCCTGCCCGCGAAGAGGGCCTTGACCCTGTTGATTACGCCTGAGAGAAGCGGCGCCAGGATCAGTCCCGCAATGATGTTGATTGTCTGCGCGAACTCCATGTCAGACCCCGAGTTTCCAGATGAGCACGGCTATCAGGGTAAGCACCAGGTAGAGGACGTAAATCTGTATCCGGCCCTGCTGGAGGATGAGCAGCTTCGACAGCGCCGACTTCGCCCGCCGCAGCAGCGGTGCGTAGAAACACTCCATCCAGACGTCGGGCGTCTCGGTTTCAACGGAGACCTTTTCCGGGAAATACCCGGCCGGCTTCACGACGTGCTTCCGCTGGCGGAGGAAGAACCCGAACAGGTCCGTAATCGGCTGGGCGAAGGACGAAGCCGTGTATTGCATCCTGGCGGAGGGAGCGGCGTACCCGCAGTCCCAGGTCACCGCTTTCCTCACCTCGCGGCCCGAGAGAAGCCCCCGCCTGAGCAAGGCAAGAACGACCACCAGTGCCGCCAGCAGGCACGACGCGCACACCGCCTTTCCCAGCGCGTCGACCGCGCCTTCTGCGTGAATCGCGGCCCCGGGACCGGCAAGCACCGCCGAGGCCGCCGCAGCGGCCCGCGCCGCCTCCGGCCCCGCCAGACCGATGAACGCGCACAGAGCCGCGAGCACTGCCATCGGCACGACGAGAAGGACGCCCGCCTCGCGCGCATCCCGAGTGCACGGCGTGCGCGGTTCCCCGAGGAAAACGACGCCGAAGGCCTTCGCGAAGCACGCGGCGGCCAGGCCGCCAATCAGGGCAAGGGCTGCGACCACGACGGCAGCGCAGATTGCGGCGGCGGCGCCCCCCGAAACCGCGCCTTTGACCGCCCCGAGGAAGACCAGGAACTCGCTCACGAAGCCGTTCAGCGGCGGGAGGCCGCAGATGGCCACGGCCCCTACCAGGAAGGCGCCGCCGGTGAGCGGCATGCGCTTGAGGAGGCCTCCGAGCTTCTCGATGTCCCTCGTCCCGGTTCCGGAAAGGACCGAGCCTGCGCTCAGGAACAGGAGGCCCTTGAACAACGCGTGGTTGACCACGTGGAGCAGCGCGCCCGCGAACCCGAGCGCCGCCATGGCCGGCGAACCGAGGGAAACCCCCATCAGGCCGAGTCCCGCGCCCATGAGGATGATTCCGATGTTCTCGATGCTGTGGTAGGCGAGGAGCCTCTTCAGGTCGT
>JBFZBV010000096.1:0-2658 GCA_041308285.1 Planctomycetota bacterium
TGTGCTCTTCCGATCTGATCAGGACCCTCATACCCTACATAGTCATATTCACCGTCGCAGGCGCCGGACTCGCATTCCTCGTATACCAGACCTTCAGGGAGAAATACGTCCCGTTCAAGGAGGACGTGAAGGTCGCCGTCGGCGAGGTGAGACTGCTCGATCTGCTGCCCTACACGAAAATCATCAGGTCTTCGGGTGCGAAGATAAAATCAGCGAGAATCGCCGACGCGTCGTTCAACTCGGAAAACGCCATCCTCCGCGTGAAGGGCCTCGCCCTCGGAGACACAATCTTCGACTTCTTCACCGCCGACCAGGACCTTCTCGGCACGGTGCAGATTCACGTCCTGGAAACGGCCTCCGCCCACGCGGAGGACTACTCCGTGTTTCCCGAGGACCAGCTCGTCCAGAAGGCGCTGGATCTGGTCCGCGAGGGCGATTCCCTCGGCATGCCCAGGCTTCCGGACGCGCTCCTCAAGTTCGACGAGGCCGTGAAGATATACGACCTCCTGCCCGAGGGCGCCCAGGGGAAGCAGGAGGCGCTCGAGAAGAGCATGCAGTACAGGGACGAAAGGACCCGGCGCTTCGAGAGCCTCAAGACGTCCCTCAAGGAGGCCTGGCGCATGAACAACAAGCCCCTGGCCAAGTCGTGCCTGGCCAAGATTATCGACCTCTTCCCGGACGAATCGGACGAGAACAACCAGCAGGCGAGGATTTTCTTCAACCGCATGTCGGATACGGGCTCCTCAAAGAAAGGGAACTAGGTAGATGAGGTTCATACTCGAGAAAAAAGGCAAGCGCTTCGAGTACGCGATACCCGAAGGCAACATGATAGTCGGTCGCGACCGCAAGTCCGACATCTCGATACAGGACACCAACGTGTCGCGGCACCACATGACCGTCATGCGCAGGTTCGATGAAATCACGATTCGCGACCTCGGGTCGCGGAACGGGACCTTCGTGAACAACCAGAAGGTGACCGAGGCCAGGCTCAAGCCCGGAGACATCATCAGGATGGGGAACCTGAGCCTGTTCTTCGACGACGGCACGCCCGGCCTGGAGATTCCCTCGGATTTGGGCGCGGCCAACGACGCCGCCGAGAGGGCGGGCGGCCAGTCCCGCCCGACGCCCGACGAGGGGATTGAGGCCCGGCCCGAGGCGGGAAAGGCCGCTCCGGCCCCCGCTGCCGCCCCCGCTGCCAGTGCGCCCATGGCTCCTGATTCGCCGCCCGCCTCCGCCCCGCAGCCGGCCGCTGCCGGAAGCCTCATGGACCGCGGCAGGGCCTTCTATCTCGAGCACAGGGTCCCGCTCCTGGTCGCTCTCGGGTGCGCGGCGCTCCTGCTCGTCGCGGCGTCAATCGTGATGAGCATTTCCGGCAAGAAGAGTACCGGGGGGGAGAAGCAGATGCCGATTCCGGTCTACGACGGCTTCCTGGACCAGGGGGTCGGCTTCCTCGAGAAGTGGATTGACCGCCGGACCGCCCAGGAAAACCTCAGGGAAGCGAAGAAATACTTCAGGAAGGTCGTCGAGTATCATCCCGAGAGGATGACGGCGAACATCCTCATGGACCTTGTCGAGGTGTGGGAGAAGTCGGATCCCAACTACGACTCCTTCGACTGGGACCGCGCCAAGAGGCTGCTCAACGAGCTCGTCAACCATCCGAACTGCACGCCGAGCGCCAAGAACTTCGGGCAGGCGAAGATTCAGTGGTGGAGGAACGAGCAGATTACGAGGACCATAATGGCCTCCGGGGACAAGTCCGAGAACGGAGGCGACCTCGAAAAGGCGCTCGCGGAGTTCAAGAAGCTCGAATCCTACCCGAAGTCCAGGGCGTATTCCCTCAGGAAGGAGAAAATCCCCGACCTCACGAAGAAGCTGTTCGAGAAGCACTATTCGGCAGCCGAGTCCCGAATGTCCTCGGACGACTGGGAAGGGGCCATCCCCATCTACGAGGAGGCCAGGAAGTACGCGGAGGAGAAGGACAAGACGGCAATCGAGAGGAAAATCTACGAGTGCAGGGGCAACATCGAGGAGGCGAAGGTGTTCGAGGAGATACTCGACCTCGAGGCCAAGGGCGAAATCGACGCCGCCTATTCGAAGATAATCCAGGTCCCGGCGGAGTCCAAGAACGCGAGGCGCGCGGAGAAGATAAGGAAAAGGCTCGAGCAGAAGAGGCTCCTCAGGGACGGCCGGGACCTGTTCGAATCCGGACAGGCCGAGGCAGCCATCAAGAAGCTGTCCGACCCGGAGATATTCGCGGACGCCGAAGCCTCCAACATAAGGGAGAAGGCCCAGAAAATCATCTCCGCCTTCCAGAGGGGAGACGACATGCTCAAGGAGACGATGGAGAAGATTCGGAACATGGAGGATCCGCAGAAGCTCACGGGCTTCGATTCCGCGCGCGAGGCGTGGTCGGACGTGAAGAACCTCGTGGGGGACGCGGAGAACGTCTACTTCAAAAGAGTGGAGACGAGGCTCGCGGACCTCACGAACGAGAAAATCGGGCAGCTCTACTTCGACAAGGCCCAGGCGCTCATCACGGCGGAGAACCTGAGAAAGGCAAGGGATTTCGTCGACCTGGCCAGGCAGTACGACCTCTCCCTGGGGACCAAGGAAATCCGGATGTGGAGGGAGGAGGCCGGGAAGAAGTACAACAAGGCA
>JBFZBV010000097.1:0-2934 GCA_041308285.1 Planctomycetota bacterium
CGTCGAGGCCTTCCTCCACGTTGCCGAAGACCGTGTACTGGCGGTTCAGGTTCCTCTGGAGCTCCGGGCTCATTTTAGCGCAGAGGAAGAACTGGCTCCCCGCGGTGTCCACGTGCGCGCCGGTCCTGGCCATCGAAAGGGTGCCCTCCAGGTGCGGCAGGCCGTTGAACTCCTGCGGGATGAAGTACCCGGGCCCGCCTTGGCCGGTCCCTTCCGGGTCTCCCCCCTGGTTCATGAAATCCTTGATGATTCTGTGGAAGCCGACCCCGTCGAAGAACTTGGCCGACACGAGGTTGAGGAAGTTGATCACCGTGCCCAGGGCCTTGTCGGGCCTGAAGGAGAGCTTGAGATCGCCCAGCGTCGTCTTCATCATGACCTTGACGATCTTCTTGCCGTCCTTCGGAGCGACGGCGATGTCGGTCCAGTCGGAGAACAGGGCTTCGCCCGCGCCGCAGTAGACCCCGCGGATTCTGTAGGTCCCGGCCTCGGGGAGGAGGAACTTCAGCGTCAGCGACTGCTCGCCCGCGGCGGGGATTTGGATTTTGGCGAGGTATTCGGCAATCGGCTGCCTGTGGAAGATGAAGTCGAAGTACTTCCTGTTGACCCTGGCGTATTCGAAGGTCGCCTCCTTGAACCGGATTTCGAGGTAGACGGACCTTATGTCGTGCACGAGTTCGAGCGCTTCCTCGGCAGCCGTGCCCGCGTTCTTCACGGTCACCTTGACCTCGGCCTCGGTCCCCAATCCAACCGACGCCGCTGCGGGAGCGGCCTGGACGGAGAGATTCGATGCGAGCGCCGGAGCCGAAACGAGGAGAAGGGCGAGTACCGCGGCGAATGAAACGGCTTTCATGCTTGTCTCCTGAAGAGATCGGCCTGTGTACGTCCGGAAACCTTCCGGAACTGTACACCAATCATGCTCCCGCCGCAATGCGCCGGAATGGGGGGGCCTGCGAGCGGCGGGTTTTCGCGTTTTTCGGCCTATCTCGAGTCCTGGATGAGCTTCCTGGCCTCGGATACGGGTATGCAGAGGCCGTAGGTCTCCACGTCCTTAATCATCCTCGTGGAGATGCCGATGACCTCCCCGGTCTGTGCGAAGACCGGCCCGCCGCTGTTGCCCTGGGTGATGGGCGCGGAGATGTGAATCGTCTGCTCGATTTTCCTCACGTGCCCCAGGGCCGGGGAAGTCTCGGCCTTGCCGCGCTCGAGAATCGAACCGCCCCGCGGGAAGCCCAGGACCATGACCCTGTCGAGCTTCTCGAGCCGCGCGTAATCCTCGGGACTCATGAGGGGGAGAGGGACGAACTTCCGCGATTCGTCGGAGATTTTCAGCAGGGCCAAATCGTTGTTGTCGGCGGGCTCGTGGGCCCACACCTTCTCGCCGTGCTCCCGTTCCCCTTCGCCGCGCAGGACCCAGCGCATGTTGTCAGGCGCGGTCCTTACCAGCTTGAGCTTCTTCGCCTGGAGGTTCTCGTAGCCGGCGGAGAGGTTGAGGAGCGTCTTGCCGCCCTCTTCTATGTACACCTGCGATCCCGCGCACCAGGCCGCAATCATCGGCTCGTCGCCTGCCGCGGTCTCGCCGTTCTCCTGCATCCTGAAGGCGAACTGGGGGAACTTCCAGGGCTGGACCACGTGCTTGTTCGTCATCACGAGGCCGTCATCCGAGACGATGAAACCGGTCCCGAACCCCCCCACGAGCCTCTCCTCGCCCTTGCTGCTCTTCACCTTGAATTCCGTGTAGATGAGGACGATGGAAGGGTCGTACTTCTGCTGGACTGCCTTGAAGAGCGTCTCCGCTCCTGTCATGCGCGAGAGCATCCGCTCGAGCTTGCCGATTTTCTCCCTGTCGCCCGCGGCGATTTTCCGGGCTTCCTCGAGCTCCTTCCTGTATTTCTCCACCTCCAGATCGAGGAGGGCCATCTGCTCGTCGCGCTTGCGGACGTAATCCGCCTCCTGCTCCTTCATGCTCGATTCCAGCGCCGAAAGGAGGTCCGCCTTCTGCCTGGCGATTTCGTCCTCCTTGTCCTTCAAATCCTTTTCCCGCCTGTCCATCTCGTCCTGGTGGCGTTTCTGCGTGCGCCATGCGCTGTAGATTTGGAAGCCGATTATGCCGGCGGCAGCCAGCAGCAGAAGCGCGAGAATCCCAACGGTCCTCTTCTGCCGCGCGCTGGTCTCCTGGACGGTCTGGCGGACCATTTCCCTGAGGAACATCGTCCCGCCCGCCACGCCGCCCACGCCCCGCGCCTTGTCCATGGCCTGGCGGACCATGAGCCCCATCGTCTTGGTGCCGACGTTGTGCAGCGCCCCGCGGGAAGGCAAATCCGCGCCCCCGGGAGAGGCCGGGCCGGAGGGGTCGATTTCGGCAATCTCCACCACGGGGCCCTTCTTGCCGAAGCTCAGCACGTCGCCCTTCTTGAGGGCCGACTCCCCCACGCGCTCGCCGTTGAGCCAGGTGCCGTTGGTGGATCCGAGGTCCTTCACCGTGAGGGTCCCGTCCGCGAAGAAGAGCTCGGCGTGGAATCCGGAGGCGTCCCTGTCCTTGTAGGGGTCGAAGACCAGGTCGTTCGCGGGGTCCCTCCCGGCGCGGACGCGCGCCAGGGCGAACGATTCCTCTTTGCCCTTCCTGCTGCCCTCGGTGTGTCTGAGTACGATCCTCATCCTTCCGCCTCGTGAAAACCGCACGAATGGTAGCACCGTCCGGGTTCCAATTCCACTCCGAGTCCCGTTGGGCAGGGGTGAAGAGTCCGGAATCTTCGGGCGGCGGGCGACCTGATTTCCCCTGGATGTATCGTCGGTCGCTTTCACCGCCTGGCCTGCTGTCCCGTACTCGTGCTTTCATGCCGCGTATTCGTACCCGTCCACGTTTTCGTACACGTACACGGCTTGCACGGGAACGAGGCGGCTTCCGTGCAGCTTGAAGGAAGAGGGGAAGGGGAA
>JBFZBV010000098.1:0-4364 GCA_041308285.1 Planctomycetota bacterium
CTCGGATGAGCGAGGGGAAGTGGAAGAGGAAGGGTAAGGGGAAGAGAAGAATTGAATCCGGAATAACCGATTCCGAGCGCGACTCTTCATCGCTGCGCCTCGAGGTCCGGCGTATCATTCCTGCCGCGCCGCGGGTAAGATGGATCATGTACACGATCCGGACTCGACTCCGGGCCGGGGGGGGCGCCGCCGGCCGCGGCTCTCGATTGAAGAGACAGGGGTTTGAGCAGAATCCTGTATTTCACGCGCAGCCACACGCCGCAGGACGACAGGTTCGTGAGGGCAGTGGCCTCCTTCGGTTTCGAGGTGCTGTACCTCATGCTGGAGCGCCTGCCGGGCGATCCCGAGAAGCCGGAACTCCCCGAGGGGGCCGAGTACCTGCCGTGGAAGGGCGGGTCCGGGCCTTTCGACTGGGAGGCCCTGCCGGAACTCGTCCGGGATTTCCGCAGGATTGCCGGGAGGACGGCGCCTGATCTCGTCCACGCCGGGCCGGTGCACACGGCGGGGCTCATCGCCTCGCTGGCCGAAGCGAGGCCGCTCGTCGTCATGTCGTGGGGATCGGACCTGCTCCGCGACGCCGAGGCCGACCCCAGAATCAAGTTCCTGTCGAGGATATCACTGAACGCGTGCGACGCGTTCATCTGCGGCAGCTCCGAAGTCGGGAAAGCCGCGGCGGCGCTGGGGGCGGACGAGGGGAAAATCGTGTTTTTCCCCTGGGGCGTGGACCTCGCGCGCTTCGCGGCGGGCAGCGGGGAGCTCAGGGACAGGCTCGGATGGGGCGACGGCTTCGTGCTCCTGTCCATGCTGGAATGGGAGCCCGCCTGCGGAGTGGACGTAATCGCACGGGCGTTCGCTACAGCGGCCCGGGAAAGGCCCGAGATTCGCCTCCTCATGGCGGGATCGGGATCCATGGAGCCGGAGATAAGGCGCATCCTGGAACCGGCCGGCAGGGTGCATTTCCCGGTGGAAGCGGGAATCGACGGAATTCCCGACCTGTACAGGTCCGCCGACGTCTACGTGAGCGCGTCGCACGGCGGGGGCTCCCAGATTCCCCTCCTCGAGGCGATGGCATCCGGCCTGCCCTCCCTGGTCTCCGACATCCCCGGGAATCTCGAATGGATCAGCCCGGGCGTCCACGGCTGGATATTCCCCGACGGGGACTCGCCAGCCCTTGCCGGCCTCATCGCGGACGCATGGCGCAACCGGACTGCGCTCGGGCAGATGTCGAAGAGCGCAAGGGCCACGGCCGAGCAGCGGGCGGACTGGAACGCGAACATGGCGGGCATCTTCGAGGCGTACAGGATAGCGCTCGGCGGTAAGAGGAGGAGGACGGGCAAGGGGTTCTGATTCGAGGCGCGCCCGGGCCGGACGCAGGAAGGGCATGCTCAGCGCGCGAACTGGAATATCAGCGCCGCGGCGGACGCAATCGCGGAAGCGGCGGAACCCGCGGCGAGAGCCCACCCCTTGGTCCTTTCCTTGGCGGCGGCCCTTTGCGGGGGCAGAGGGGAGAAGAACAAGCCCTCCTTCGGGTCCTCGCGGATTTCCGCCCTGTCGCCCTCGTGCTCCAGCATTCCGAGCACCGTGAGGGATCTGGGCACGTTCAGCCATTCCTTCAAGGCCCTGGTCGATCCGAAGCCCCCTCCGCCCGAGGAGGACTTGTTCGAGTCCTGCACCTCCGTCGGACGGCACCTGACGTAGACCTTTCCGCCGTCCGGGAAGCTGAGCCAGAAGTCGGTCTTCTTCTCGATGACCTTCACGGTCCTCCAGTGCCGGTGCTTGCCGGCCCCGACCCTTTCCTGGTGCTCAACCCTGGACCACAGCACGGGTTCCCTGCCGCTGCCGGCCTCCCTGAAGAAGACCTCCTCGACGGGTTCCGGCCGGCCGCAGACGCAGACGATGCCGCCTATGCGGTCCGGGAGCTGGTCGAGGCGCAGGGGCAGGGAGAGAAGGGAGGCCTGGCGGATGTTGAGGAAGGAGAAGTAGGCCAGGCAGGCGGCCAGGGCGAACCCCCCGATTATCAGAAAGAAGGTCATTCGCCCACCTTTGTCACGCCGGGAACGCGGTGCAACCGGTCCGCCAGAGGAGGAAGGCCATCTCGTCGGCGGTCTCCTCGATCATCATCTCCTTGGGCATTCCGATTCCGTGACCCGCCTTCCTGGTCATCCAGAAGAGAACGGGATTGTCCGACGACGTGGCCCACTGGACGGCCGCGGCCATCTTCATCGCGTGCATCGGATCGACCCTGCTGTCCGACTCCGCCGTGCGGAAGAAGACCGCGGGGTACTTCGCGCCCTTCTGCACGTGGTGATAGGGCGAGTAGCGGTAGAGGAACTTGAAGTGCTCCGGGTTGTCCGCGTCGCCGTATTCGCCCACCCAGTAGCGCGCGATGAGGAACCGGGTGTACCTGAGCATGTCGATGACCGGGACGGAACACACCACTGCCGCGGCCAGGTCCGGCCGCTGCACAAGCGCGGCGGACACGAGAAGCCCTCCGTTGGATCCTCCGACCAGGGCGAGCTTCGAACTGTTCGTGTAGCCCGCATTGCAGAGGTGCTCCCCGGCTGCGATGAAGTCGTCGAACACGTTCTGCTTGTTGCCCAGCATGCCGGCCTTGTGCCACCGTTCGCCGAACTCCGCCCCGCCGCGCAGGTTCGCCACGGCGAAGACTCCGCCCGCCTCCATCCAGACCACGTTCATGAAGCTGAAGTACGGGGTGAGCGGGATGTTGAAGCCCCCGTAACCGGTGAGCATGGCGGGATTCGACCCGTCGAGCTTGAGGCCCTTCCTGTGCCCGACGAACATCGGCACCTTCGTGCCGTCCTTCGATTCGAACCAGACCTGCTTCACCTCGAAGGCGCCGGCGTCCACGGGCGCGTCGGTCCTCGAGAACTCGGCCGCGGATCCCGACTCCATGTCCCAGCGGAGCACCACGAGCGGGACGTGGAACGACGTGAATGACAGGAAGACCTCCCTGCCGTCCCATTCGCCACGCAGGCCGGCGGCGCTGCCTATGCCGGGCAGCGGGATGTCCCCGAGACCCCGCCCATCGAGGTCGAACATCTCTATCCTCGAGGACACGTTGCTGAGATACGAGGCGAACATCCTTCCGCAGACAAGGTCCGTGCCTTCGAGCCTCATGTCCCCGCGCTCGGGCACCAGCTCGATCCAGCCCGTGCGGCCGGGTTCGGAGGGCGACGCGGCGCAGACTCTGTAATTGGGGGCGTCGAGGTTGGTCGTGATGTAGAGCTTCCCTCCTGCGGCATGGCAGAAAGTCACCGCATCCTCGTTCTCAATCACGGTCCTGAAGACTCCCGAGACCGCGGGCGTGCGGACGTAGACGTCGGTGTTGTCCGCGCTCCCCTTCATGACGTTGATGCAGAGGATGTCGCCTTCGGGCGAGAGGCTCACGGCTGGGAGTTCGGTCTTGGGCCTGCCTTCCCCGAAGACCAGCTCGTCCCTGGCCCAGTCGTCCCCAAGGCGGTGCAGGTAGACGCGAGAGAAATAGAGCTCGTCGCCTTCGGGCACCTCGCCCTTGCGCGGGTGCCTCGTGTAGAAGAAGCCCGAGTCGTCGGGAAACCATGCGAGCGAGCAGTGCTGGGTGAATGGAATGACGTCCGGCAGGTCACGGCCCGAGTCAACGTCGAGCACGTGAAGCGCGCTCATCTCAGATCCCTTCTCGGACAGGCCGTAGGCAATGAGTCTGCCGAGCGGGGAGGTGTACATCCAGTCGAGCGAGGTCGTGCCGTCGGGGGACAGCTTGTTGATGTCCAGCAGGATTCTGTCCTCGCCGCGCAATCCCTCGCGCATGCGGATTTCGGGCTGGTTCTGCCTGGGGTGCCTGACGGTGTAGAAATACCGGTTCTTCCTCGGCGTCGGCGGGCTGATTACCGTGAGCGAAACGAGTTCCCTTATCCTCGACTTGAGGGCGTCCCGGGCGGGAAGCGAGTCGATGACCGCCCGGGTGCGGGCGTTCTGCGCCTCCGCCCATTCCAGCGTCTCGGGGTCTGATCCGTTCTCGAGCCACCTGTAGGGGTCGGGGACGTCGACTCCGTGGATTTTCTCGACCAGGTTCTGCCTGCGCGCCTTCGGCGCGGGGGGCGCCGTCACTTCGGGCCCGGTCCTGCTTTTTCTGCGGCTCATGATTTCCTCCGGGAAGAGCGGCTGTAAAACGCCAGGGCATGATATAGCGGGCCGCTCTCCGGGGCAAGGGCGGCGGGCGACCTGATTTTCCTGGATGTATCGCCGGTCGTTTTCACCGCGGGACCTGCTATCCCGTACTCGTGCTTTCATGCCGCGTATTCGTTCCCGTCCACGTTTTCGTACAAGTACACGACTTGCATGGAACGAGAATGCGCCGGAGAAGC